>CAKRJM010000051.1 GCA_934351765.1 uncultured Lachnospiraceae bacterium
TTAAGCTTTGCTTCCCCAGCCACTGATACAGCTTCAGGATCTTTTCCGCTAGTAATGCACTTCCCCTTCCGATCCAAAAGCAGCCTTTCCCCAGGCTCCCGGAGAGCATTCCGGACACCGCACCGATCATGCCCGCAACTGCCACGACGGAAAACAGCGGCAGAACAATTCCGTTTAAGAACAGGGCATAAACCGGAATCTGATAAAACGTATACGCCTGCACCGGCCAGGTCACAAGCTGCAGCGCCAGTCCCGGTAAGGTAAGATCCAATACCCGCTTCCGCAGTCTCTTCCGCATGCCTCTCCTGTTTTTTCCACCGCTGCCTCGATCCTCCCTCTCTTGTATCATTTCCCGCTCCGCAAATGCTTTCATTTCCGGATATAAGACTCCCAGAGCCAGAATTGATGCACAGGAAAGCTGAAATCCGCCCTGGAAGAGCAGAAACGGATTTTTCAGGATCAAAATCAGCCCGGCAAGCCCCAGTGCCGACGGTACATCGTATTCCCGTCCCAGGGTCTGCCCGAGGACATAAACCGCCAGCATAAGAGCCGCCCGTGCGGCGCTGCTGCCCTCTCCGGTCAGGATCACATAACAGCCTGCCATTCCCATGCACGCCAGTGCAGATATTCCATAGGAAATCCCAAGCCTTTTCCGGAGCAGACGAAACAGGCCAAGCCCGGCCAGAGACACATGAAGTCCGCTGATGGCCAGCAAATGACCAATCCCACACTCCTCATACAAAGCCCTGAGCGCTGAATCCACTTCCCACTTTTCGCCCAAAACCATTCCCTTCAAAAGCCCGGCCGTTTCATGATCCCTGCATACGCCTTCAATCCCCCCGGACATCTGCCTGCGCAGCTTCCGCATACCGCCGCGCAGCCCCGGAAGCCATCGAAACAGCCCGGTTTCTCCACCGGAAGCCTCCAGAAGTCTGTCGGCCTGTGCCAGCCCGGAGATCCCCATGGCCTGGTAATAAGCCCTCCCGTCAAATTGTCCGGGATTTCGTTTCTCCTTCGGAAGCCGCAGCTCTGCCTCCAGAAAAATGGTCTTTCCTTCCTGCACCTGGGCAAAAAAATCCTCCGGAAGCACTTCCCTCTCCCACAAAACCAGAAGTCCGCCAGCCATCAGGCTCTCCCCGGACTCTGATTTTCCTGTTTCCGAAATCCGGCAATCCCGCAGGATCAGGCGCACCTCCTCCTGCCGTTCTTCCATTCTGGAGACCGTTCCGGTCACTGCCGCAGTCTGTTTGTCCCATCTTTCCGGAAGTACCTGAACGCTCCGCAGACTCTGTCCGTACCGCAAAAATCCCAGAACAAAAAAACAGGGCATAAGAAGCCATAATGACCGATTCTGCCCTGCCTGTTTTTCTTTTTCTCCAATATAGAACCACACTGCAAGCAGCAGACTGATGCCTGCCAGTCTTCCTGTGATCCCGCCGCTTTTCGCCAGCACCTCTCCAAATGCCGCAGACCCGAAATACCATAAAAGCGGTCTGTAAATCAAATTTCCTCCCTGTTCTGTTTTCCGCCGGACAGACAATCTGCATCCAGCCTATCTGTCCGTTGTTTCCTTTTCCGTGTCGCTGCCGTTCCCCTTCACATAATCCAGCTTCCGCTCCAGCGGCTGCTCCAGGGAAATACTGTCCCGAAACTTTAAGGCGCTGGAACCGTCCACCGAGATCTGTACCTTGCTGATGTTGGGAAGCTCCGTCAGGGAATCGACAATGGCATAGACCGGAATATAATCGCTCACATTCAATGCCTCCTTCGTGAAGGCCGAATCCAGATTCACATAGCAGATTCCCTTCCGCACAGCCACCTGTAAAACCTTCAGCGATGAGGGCAGTACCGGCGATACGCCGCTGTCTTCTCCCGGTCCCTTGATCAGCTGATCCACCACCAGGGATTCCGTGGAAATGCTGGTGCTGCAGACCACGCTTTTTGTGGTCTTCACAAGCGCCGTTCCCTCCTCATTGGCATAATATAAGATCAGCTCCACACGCTGCAGCTCCTCGGTGTCACTGCCGGTATTCTCTACAAACGAGGAGGCCGTCATCAGGTTGATGGCATTGTTCTCCGCATCCATCAGAGGCTGGTCGTTGACATAAAAGCCCACATATTCCACGCCGTCGATCTGCGTCAGAGTTTTTACCACCGCTGCCCGGCATAAAATTTCCTGCTCCGGCTCCATACCGTTGTACCCGGCGTTAAAATAGACAAAGAGCTGTCTGTCTGTCCCCAGCTGCGTCCGCAGCACACGAACCGCCTCCGGAATTGCCGAAGAAAGCTCCATGTTTTTCGGTGTCTCCTGCATTGCGCGAATCAGCTCATCTGCCAGTGCCTCCGGCCTGGTCTGGTCCGCAGTATAAACCTCGGCTCCAAGCTTTGTGCCGGACACATTGGTATAATAAAGAAAATATTCTCCCTCCGACAGATCCTCCTGCGTCGTTTCCTTTTTTCCGCAGGCCGAAAGCATCCCCATCAGGAGCAGGAGGAGCACCAGTCTGATATACCGTTTCATCTTGTTCCCTCCTGTCATGCAATATAGATCAGCGGGATCCGCACCGTAAAGGTCGTCCCCTCATTTTCCTTGCTGTAAAGCTTGATTGCACCGTGGTGGGACTGAACAATGCTTTTGGTGATCGCAAGTCCCAGTCCGGTACCTCCGGCCTCCCGTGATCTGGCCTTGTCTACCCGGTAGAACCGCTCAAAAATATGACTTTGGTCATCCTCCGGAATTCCGATCCCGTTGTCCGATACCTTCACATAAAAGAATTTATGATCGGCATTGAGGCTCACCTTTACCCAGCCATCTCGGCTGTTGTACTTGATGGCATTCTCCACCAGATTCGTGACCGCCAGCGTAAACTTTGTCTTATCTAACTCCGCCAGAACCGGCCGGAAGCTCTCTAAAACCAGCTCCACATTTTTCTGCTCCGCAATGGGACGCAGGCGCTTTAATGTGCTTTCCAGCAGGTCATTGACATTGATCTGGGTCACATTTAACTCGGCCTCGGATTTATCCAGCTTCACCAGGGTTAACAGATCCTCAATGATCTGGCTCTCCCGGTCGATTTCCTCTGAAATATCCGACATGAACTCCCGGTATAATTCCACCGGAACATCCTCCTGTCCGATCAGGGAATCAGCCAGAACGCGAATCGATGTGATCGGTGTTTTCAGTTCATGAGAAACATTGGAAACGAACTGCTGCCTGGATTCATCCAGCTGGCGCAGTCTGCTTAATGTCTTATTATAGGCATCCGAAACGGCTTCTGTCTCTACATAGTCCCGTACCTGAATTTCCTCATCTAAGGAGCTTTCCGTCGCCTGATTTAAGGATGCCGTCAGCTTTTTAAACGGCCGCACCATCCAGGACGAAACTGCGGCCGATAAAATCACCACAATAAC
The DNA here is from genome assembly GCA_934351765.1 of uncultured Lachnospiraceae bacterium. GTDB lineage: Bacteria > Bacillota > Clostridia > Lachnospirales > Lachnospiraceae > Lientehia. The sequence continues at coordinate 3,412 of CAKRJM010000051.1, forward strand.
GAACTCCGCGATCTCCAGCAGCCGGATCCGCTCCTCCAGCTTTTTGGACAGATCCTCCAGCGATCTGGTGGAGGACAGCAGCACCGATACTCCGGTCACTTTCTTTCCGTCCGCTCCATACACCGGCTGAGCAAAGGAAATATAGCGGCTTCCTTTTTTATATTCCACCGCCGAGATCCCGTTAAACCCCTGTAAGACCGACTCGGAAATATTGTACTTTCCCGCATCGATCTCATATGTATCCTTTATGATCTTAAAGCTCCGGTTTACCACCAGCGCCCGTCCGTCCTGAAGATTTGCCATCTGGACCAGCTCCGAATCGATGACCTCGTTCTGGGGATTATCCACATAACCGCTCTTGGACACCTGATTCACTACAATGTTCCACTGGGCCTGCACTCTGGCAATCCTCGACTGAAGCTCATTCGAAGCCGAAGAGATCAGAATGATCCGGTTCACAATGATCAGCGGAACAGTTCCGATAAGCACCAGAATCACAAACCAAAGAAACCTCAGGCTTTTAAATTTCCGTTTCTTTTCCCGTTTTCCTTTATCCCTTGAAAAAATATCCAACGCCCCATTTCGTATATACATACTGCGGGTCACTGGAATTGGCTTCCACCTTCTCACGCAGCCGTCTCACATGCACATCAACCGTCCGAACATCGCCGGGATACTCATAACCCCAGACAATGCTTAAAAGCTTTTCCCGGCTGTAAACCTTCCCCGGATTGGTCAGCAGAAGCTCCAGAAGATCGAACTCCTTGGCGGTCAGATTCACTTCCCGGTCACCGATAAAGACTCTGCGGCTCTCCCGATCCATGGTCAGATCCTTGACCTTCAGAATATTGCGGTTTTCCTTTTCCCGGCTCTTTTTGGTATTCCGCCGGATAATGGCCTTGATCCGCGCCTTGACCTCCAGAATATTAAAGGGCTTCGTGATATAATCATCCGCGCCCATATCCAGACCCAGGATTTTATCCATATCGTCACCCTTGGCCGTCAGCATGATGATCGGCATATCGGAAAATTCACGGATCTGCTGGCAGACCTCAAATCCGTCATAGACCGGAAGCATCACATCAAGAAGCACTACATCGTACTCCTTCTGCTTTGCCAGCTCGACAGCCTCTCCTCCGTCATAGGCGCAATCCACTTCCATGCCGTCCTGCTCCAGACTGAACCGCAGTCCTTTTACGATCAGCTTTTCATCATCAACCACCAAAATCTTATTCGCCATGTCTGCTCTCCCCTGCCCCGTTCCGGGCTTTCTCATCTGATCACAATCTGATCCTTCAGTTTTTCATACGCAGCCTGTTTGATCCCGGAAACATTCATGATCTCCTCCGGGCTCTGAAACGGCCCATGGCTTTCCCGATAGGCAAGAATTGCCGCCGCCCGGGCTTCGCCGATCCCGGGCAGGGTCATAAGCGCGGCCTGATCTGCATGGTTTAAATCCACTCTGGTATCCGCCTCGCCGGATACACCTGCGCTTCCCGCCTGTCCAAATCCATCTTCACCGTACTGTCCGCCATCCGGGATCTCCGAACGATACGGAACCACCAGCTTTTCTCCATCTGTCAGAACTCCTGCCAGATTCAGGTAATCCGCCGCCGCCTCTCCGGTCATTCCGCCGGCCAGCTGTACCGCGTCCTCCGCCCGGCTTCCCGCCGAAAGCCGGTAAACTCCGGGATTTGCCACCGCACCACAGACATGAACAACAATCTGCGCTTCTGTCTGTGACGCAGCTTCGCTTTCCCCGGTCATTTCTCCCGTCTCTGTCTTTTGTTCTTCCTGCCTGGCTGTCTCCTTCCCGGTCTCCAGCCGCACCTGTTCGCCGCAGGCCGTCAGGCTCAGTCCGAGCACCAGGCTCATCACGGTTATGATCACATTGTTTCTGATTTTTTTCATAAGCTCCTCCTTCCGGCGGAGCCCACTCTCATATGCTCCTATTCTATCAGAAACCAGATTTTATGACAAGTGCCAGTCCGGGGCTTCTGTCCCTTTTCTTTCAGCGGAATTTGCATTCTGTAACAGAAAACACCGCTACCATTTACAGATCAGGATCCCTGCCACCGAGACAGCCAGTCCCAGAAGCCGCCTCCAGGAAAAGGGCTCTTTTTCCATGCCGAACAGGCCAAACAGCTCGATGACATAGGCCACCGCCACCTGAGCCACAACGATCAGCATGGCAGCTCTCGCCGGTCCCAGTCCCTCCATGGCGCGAATGACCGTAAAGGTAATAAATGCCCCCATCACACCGCCCAGCAGCATATACTTCGGCTCTGCCTGCCAGAACGCCAGGATCGGCTCCCTTCCGGTAAAAAACCAGGCTGCGATACAGGTTAAAAACGCCGTCAGCTGTACAAAGCCGGCCGCCACCCACACACTGCTTGCCTTTGTGACTGCCGTATTAAACACTCCCTGAATGCTCATCAGTGCACCGGAAATCAGCGCCAGAATAATTCCAAGCATAAAAAATCCTCCGTTTTTACGGATAGTATACCCGAAAAACGGAGGATTTATGTTTTTCTTTTTACTTCACTTCATCCAGGCTTTCTTCCAGCGCCTTGATCATCTCATCCACATGCTCTTTTTTGATTACCAGCGGAGGGACAAACCGGATCACATTGTTTTCAGCGGTGATCAGGATCACACCCCTGCTGATCACTGCCTTGGCAATGGCGGCCGGATTTTCCGTGAACTCCAGGCCCTGGATCAGGCCCTTTCCGCGGTGATCCTTCACCATGGGATAGTTTGCCTTTACTTCTTCCAGACGTTCCCAGAGATAAGTTCCCATCTCATTGACATTTTCCAGAATATGTTCCTCTTCAAAAAGATCAAACACCTTGCTGGCTGCCGCACATACCAGCGGGTTTCCGCCGTAGGTGCTGCCATGATCGCCGGGAACCAGAACTGCGGCCTTCTCATTTGTCACAAAGGCTCCGACGGGAAGTCCGTTTCCGAGTGCCTTTGCCACAGTCATCACATCAGGCTTTACGCCTGCATATTCGCTGGCGAACATCTTGCCGCTGCGGCCCATGCCGCACTGGATTTCATCGAAGATCAGGAGCATGTCATGCTCGTCGCAGAGGGCCCGTACGCCCTTTAAGAACTCCGGATCGGCCGGATAAATCCCACCCTCGCCCTGGATCGGCTCCAGAATGATGGCGCAGGTCTTCTCGTTGATCAGTGCCTTCACACTGTCCAGATCGTTGTAATCAGCAAACTTGATTCCGCCGATCAGGGGGCGGAAATCCTCCTGATAATGGGGATTGCCCGTCACGGAAAGGGCGCCCATGCTCCGTCCGTGGAACGAATGGTTCATGGCAATGATCTCATGATCCGTTTTCCCGTCTTTTTTAATGGCATATTTTCTGGCAGTCTTGATGGCGCCCTCGATAGCCTCGGTACCGCTGTTGGTAAAGAATACCCGGTTCAGTCCGGTTGCCTTCACCAGCTTTTCTGCCGCCTCAATGGCAGGAACGTTATAATACAGGTTGGATGTGTGGACCAGCTTGTCCACCTGTGCCTTCACGGCATTGTCAAACTTCTCGTTATGATATCCCAGGCCGAATACGGCGATTCCTGCCGCAAAATCCAGATATTTCTTTCCCTCCACATCATAGAGGTAAACACCCTCACCATGATCAAACACGATCGGTGTCCGGTTGTAGGTATGTAAAAGCACCTGTTCGCCGCGGTCCATATATTCCTTAGACTTCATGATAATAACGCTCCTCTCCGCTCTTTAAAATCGCTGTTCCGATACCCTTGTTGGTAAAGATTTCCAGAAGCAGGCAGTGTGGAATCCGTCCGTCCAGGATATGGACTCTGGAAACTCCCTCCTGCAGCGCATCAATACAGTTCCTCAGCTTGGGAAGCATGCCGCCGCCGGCATTGCCTTCGGCAATAAACTTCTCCGCATCCTCCAATGTCAGCTCCGAAATCAGGCTGGACTTGTCATCGAAGTCCCGGTAAACGCCCTCCACATCCGTTAAGAACGCCAGCTTCTCAGCCTTGACCGCCTTGGCAATGGCACAGGCCGCATCATCGGCATTGATATTATAGCTGTCAAAATTATCATCATATCCGATGGGACATACAATGGGAAGGAAATCCTTCTCCAGAAGATCAAATAAAAGCTCCGGATTCACCTTCTTAATGTTTCCCACATAGCCGATATCCTGTCCGTCGGAAAGCTTCTTCTCCACGTTCAGCAGACCGCCATCCTTGCCGCTAATTCCGACCGCCTTCACACCAAGCTCCTGAACCAGCTGCACCAGACTCTTATTCACACGGTTTAAAACCATCTCCGCCAGCTCCATGGTCGGCTCATCTGTTACGCGGAGTCCGTTGACAAATCTCGGCTCCATGCCGATCTTCTTGACCCAGGAGCTGATCTCCTTGCCGCCGCCGTGAACGATGATGGGCTTAAAGCCGACCAGCTTTAACAGAACCACATCCTTGATGACATTCATCTTCAGTTTTTCATCCACCATAGCGCTTCCGCCGTACTTGACAACGATGATCTTGCGGTTAAACCGCTGGATATAAGGAAGTGCCTCGATAAGCACCTCTGCCTTGTGCATGATCAGTGAATCCATTTCCATTTCTTTTTATCCTTTCCGGTCGTTCCCGGCATTTTCTTTTCGCTTTCCTGTAAAGCCCGGCTCCGTGCTTTACAGTACAAACTTTGCAAGATATCCCCACACAAAGATGAAGAGTACGATCAGCGGCAGGATATACTTACAGTACACCCGCAGCCAGCCGGGGAACTTGATTCCTATTCCTTCGTTCGCTTCTGCCTGGAACTTTTTCCAGCCCCAGCCGTATCTGGTCACGCAGAACAGCAGATACACCAGGCTGCCCAGAGGCAGAAGATTGTTGCTTACGATAAAATCCTCCAGATCCAGCACGTTGCTGCCGGCTCCCAGGGGCATAAAGCCGCTCCAGAGGTTGAAGCCCAGCACGCAGGGCATGGACAGCACGATGATGGCGATCATATTTACAAGAACTGCCTTCTTTCTCGTGCATCCCGTCAGATCCACCGCAAATGAAATAATATTCTCGAATACCGCAATGACCGTGGAGGCTGCGGCAAAAAACATGAAAACAAAGAAGAGTGTGCCCCAGAGCTGTCCCAGAGGCATGGCGTTAAATACATTGGGCAGGGTCACAAAGATCAGGCTGGGGCCTTCTCCCGGATCCACACCGTAGGCAAAGCAGGCCGGGAAGATAATCAGTCCGGCAACCAGTGCCACAAAGGTATCCAGTGCCATGATGCTCACTGCCTCACCGGTCAGTCTGCGCTCTTTTCCAATATAGCTTCCAAAGATCGCAAGGGCTCCGATTCCCAGGCTCAGCGTAAAGAATGACTGGCCCATGGCCGCATACAGCACATTCCAGATCCCGTTTTCCTGTACCTTGGAAAAATCAGGAAGCAGATAAAATTTCAGACCCTCGCCGGCTCCCTTTAAGGCAACCGAATTGACTGCCAGGATCAACATCATAAACAGCAGGCAGATCATCATGACCTTTGTGATCCGCTCCACGCCCTTCTGAAGTCCCATGGCACAGACACCGAAGCACAGTACCACCACGATCACCATAAACAGGGTCATCACGCCGGGATTCTGGGTCATGGCCCCGAAAGCCGTTCCGATCTCTTCTGCATTAAGACCGTTGAACTTTCCTGCTGCCATTTTTACCATGTAATACAGCATCCAGCCGGCGATGGTGGTGTAAAACATCATCAGCAGATAGTTTCCTGCGATTCCGAACCACTTGTATACATGCCATTTGGAGCCCTTCGGCTCCAGTGTGTCAAAGGACTTCGCCAGACTTTTCTGGCTTGCCCGGCCGACCGCCAGCTCTGCCACCATGATGGGCATTCCCAGGATCAGCAGGAAGAAAATATAGAACAGAACGAAGGCTGCTCCGCCATATTTTCCGGTGATGTAGGGAAATCTCCATACATTTCCCAGGCCGATGGCACAGCCTGCGGAGATCAGGATAAATCCCAGTCTTGAAGAAAATTTTTCTCGGTTCATACTTACAAACCCCTTTCAAAATACTGTCCAACAGTATAACACAAAGGGCTTTGTTTTGTCTATCAGGAACGATAATCCGCGTTGATCTTTACATAATCATAGGTCAGATCGCAGCCCCATGCCGTGGCCCCGGCACTGCCCATCTTCATATCGGCAATGGCTGTAACCGCTTCCTCGGAAAGGATCTTTGTGGCCTCCTCCTCACTGTATCCGGTAGAAACACCGTTCTCCACGATCTTCAGCTTTCCGGCAGCGCTCTCAAACCAGATATCCACCTTCTCCGGGTCAAACTTCACACCGGAGTAGCCCAGTGCACAGAGGATCCGTCCCCAGTTTGCATCATGACCGTAAATAGCAGCCTTCGTCAGACTGGAGGTTACCACCGACTTGGCAAGGATCTTTGCATTTTCCTTTGTATCGGCGCCCAGTACCTTAACCTCAAAGAGGCAGGTCGCACCCTCACCGTCTCCGGCGATCTTCTTGGAAAGCTCCGTCATAACCTCATGGAGCACCGCACAGAACTCCCTGTAATCCTCGTCTGCTTCGGTGATCTCTTTATTTCCGGCCAGGCCGTTTGCCATTAAGAGCACACTGTCATTGGTAGAAGTATCTCCGTCCACGGAAATCATGTTGAAGGTATCCTCCACATCATCGCTCAGCGCCTTCTGGAGCATGTCATGGGAAATGGCTGCGTCTGTCATGACGAAGCAGAGCATGGTTGCCATATTGGGGTGGATCATGCCGGAGCCCTTGCACATGCCGGCCACAGTCACTGTTTTTCCGCCCAGCACTGTCTCAAAAGCCACTTCCTTTGGCTTCGTATCCGTGGTCATAATGGCCTCTGCCGCCAGATGGGCATCCTCTCTGCTGCTTCCGAGGATCGGAGCCAGCTTTCCGATTCCGCTCCCTATGATATCCATGGGAAGCTGCGCACCGATAACTCCGGTGGAAGCCACCAGAACCGCATCGCCGGGCACACCGAGAACCTTTCCGGCCTCTGCCGCCATCTCCTTACAGCAGTTGTATCCCTCGATTCCCGTGCAGGCGTTTGCCACACCGCTGTTGACCACAACGGCCTGTGCAAACTCACTTTCATATACCACCTCATGATCCCATTTTACGGGAGCTGCCTTCACCACATTCGTGGTAAACACGCCGGCCGCCCTGCAGGGAACCTCGCTGTATACCATGGCCATGTCCTTCTTACCGCCTTTTTTGATGCCGGCATAAAGACCGGCCGCTTTAAATCCCTTCGGCGCTGTCACGCCGCCGTCAATTTTCCTCATACTGTATGATCCTCCTTTTGATTCTGCGTTACGGGAACATGGGAACCTGTGTCAGTCCCATATTCTCTTTTAAGCCAAACAGCAGGTTCATGTTCTGTACTGCCTGTCCTGCTGCCCCCTTTACCAGGTTATCCAGTGCACCGATGGCAATGATCCGCCCTGTCCGCTCATCGATCTTGAAGCCGATATCCACAAAGTTGCTGCCCTCAACCCATCTGGTCTCCGGATAAACACCCTCCGGCAGCACTCTCACAAAGAACTCATTCTCATAATACTTATCATAAACTGCCTTAACCTCTTCCCAGGTCACATGCGTTTTCAGGTTTGCATAGGTGGTTGCCAGGATTCCGCGGTTCATGGGAACCAGGTGCGGAGTAAAGTTCAAAAGCACCGGCTGTCCGCAGGCATAGCCAAGCTGCTCTTCGATCTCCGGCGTATGTCTGTGGCTTGCCACGCCGTAAGCCTTCATGCTTTCATTGACCTCACAGAACAGGTTCGGGACCTTTGCTCCTCTTCCTGCGCCGGAGGTTCCGGACTTTGCATCAATTATAATAGAAGAAACATCCACCAGTCCCTCTTTTACCAGCGGGTAAAGAGTCAGGATCGAGCAGGTGGTGTAGCAGCCTGGATTGGCCACCAGTCTTGCTTTCTTCACATCCTCCCGGTTGATCTCACAGAGCCCGTAAACCGCTTCCGGAATGTACTGGGGGCTCTTATGCTCCAGGCCGTACCACTTTTCATATACCTTTACATCTTTAATACGGAAGTCAGCGCTCAGATCCACGATTTTTGTCTTGGATAAGATCCCGTCATTGACCAGGGACGCACATAAGCCCTGAGGCGTTGCGGTGAAGATCACATCCGCCTGCTCTGCCAGCTCTTCCATATTATCATCGAGACATTTCTCATCTACCATCTGAAACATATTTCTGTATATGGAAGCATAATCCTCACCCACATAGCTTCTGGAGCCGTACCACACGATCTCTGCTTCCGGATGCCCCAGAAGAAGTCTTGCCAGCTCTGCACCTGCATATCCGGTGGAGCCGATAATTCCAGCTTTAATCATTTCCTTTTCCTCCGTTAATTTTATTCATTATCATACATCATGTAATTTCGCTTTTCTCATGGAATTAGAATATTCCCACTGCCCTTTATTGTCGTGTTTTCTTTTTTTCTTTCCAGTAAACGCGCGCTGTGCTATAATGGATAAAACGAAACGATAAGGATCTATTT
>CAKRJM010000052.1 GCA_934351765.1 uncultured Lachnospiraceae bacterium
AAGTTGTACCGATGGCGGTGCCGTAATGGAGAAACAATCCGCTAAAAAGGATCCCCAGGATCAGGCTGCACCGGATGGAAACGGAGGCGGAGGCGCTGATGCTGTCATAGGCCTGCTCCGACTGGGCTCTGGCGATGTGTGGAAGCAGCATGACGGATAAAGAGCCGGTCAATGCTGTGGGAAACAGCACAAAGGGGAAGGCCATTCCGGTGAAGACTCCGTAAAGACTCAGGGCATCGGAAGCAGGCAGACCAAAAAGACGGAGTCTGGACGGGATCAGGATCGTTTCCGCGCTTTGCAGCAGGCTCAAAGAGATCCGGTTTGCCATGAGTGGAAGGGTGAGAAGAAGCAGGGAATGAAAAATCCCTGGCCGGGCCCTGCGGAAACGCTTCAGCGATCCGGAAGGCGTGGCTGTGCAGCCGGTTTTGAAAGCGTTCCGTCTGCGCAGCTCTGCAAGAAAGAAGAAAGAACTGGTGAGGAGCGCACCCATTTCTCCGGCGAAATGTCCCAGGGCAGCATAAAAGGCGGTGATTTCTTTTCCGGTCTGCTCTGCACGGAATATGACGATCATGACGGTGCTGATCCGGACAAGCTGCTCCATGATCTGGGCAGAGGCAGGGATCGAGGCACGGCTCCTTCCATAATAATAGCCGCAGATACAGGAATGGATGGCACTTAACGGAACGGACCAGGCCATGATCTTCAGAAGCGGACAGCATCGCGGATCCCCCAGAATGTGAGAAGCAATCCATGGCGCAGACAGAAACAGGAGCATGGATGCAGGAAAAGCAAGGGAAAGAGAGAGGGACAGTCCGCATGCCAGATAGCGCAGGCTGTGTCCGCCGCCAGGCTTCGGATATTCGGCAGCTACGAACCGGGAGAGTGCAGTCTGAAAGGAAGCGCAGCACAAGGAAAAACAGATACTGTAAAGAGGATAGACAAGCTGATAAAGCCCCATGGCCTCTGCGGTGATCTTTCGGGACAGATAGATCCGGTAAAAAAAGCCGGCAAACCGGGCGGCGAGTCCGGAAGCGGTCAGCGTAAGCGTACCAAGGAGCAGGGAATGGTTCTGTTTGTCTGCGGACATGGAAGTCTCCCGGTATCGTTATTGATAAAGTATATTGACAGGGGCTTGACAAAAATACCTCCCGATGGTATAGTGACACTGTCAGTCATATCATAGTAAAACGCTGGGAATTTGGAGATGGAAAGATGAAAATGTCAACGAAAGGCAGATACGGTCTCCGCGCCATGGTGGATCTGGCGATGACCAGTGAGAATGGTCCGGTATCGATCCAGTCCATTGCGGAACGGCAGGAGCTGTCGGAAAAGTATCTGGAACAGCTTCTGGCAATGTTAAAAAAAGCAGGACTGGTGAAAAGCATCCGCGGTCATCAGGGAGGGTATCTGATCAACGGAAATCCGGAAACGATCTCAGCAGGTGACATCCTGCGGGCACTGGAAGGAGATTTAACTCCGGTAGAATGCTCCGGTCTGGAGGAGGAATCCCCCTGTAAAGCGGCGAAGTCCTGTGTGACCAAGTATGTGTGGAAACGGATCAACGACAGTATGGAGGAGGCCGTTGACGGGATCACGCTGGCAGAGCTGATGGAACAGGGCAGATCCATACAGGCAGGAACGGAAAAACCAGAATAAGATAACATACATGGACCGGAGCTCCGGCCTCATGGAACACATAAAAGGAAAGAAGGATATGATTATGGAACAACATCTGATTTATTTGGATAATGCGGCAACGACAAAGGTAAACCCGAAGGTTCTCGATGCAATGCTTCCTTATTTTTGCGAGAAGTTCGGGAATGCTTCTCCGATCTACAGCCTTGCTGCAGAGAGTAAGAAGGCTATTACCGAGGGCAGAGAGCAGATCGCTCATGTTCTTGGTGCGGATCCCAGTGAGATTTATTTTACCGGCGGCGGCTCCGAGTCTGATAACTGGGCATTGAAGGCAACGGCAGAAGCCTATCAGAAAAAAGGAAAGCATATCATCACCACGAAGATCGAGCATCATGCAATCCTCCATACCTGTGAGTATCTGGAGAAGGAGCGGGGCTTTGAGGTAACGTATCTGGATGTGGATGAAAACGGTCTCGTAGATCTGGAAGAATTAAAGAAGGCGATCCGTCCTGATACCATCCTGATCTCCGTAATGTTTGCCAATAATGAGATCGGTACGATCGAGCCCATCGCCGAGATCGGAAAAATCGCCAGGGAGCATGGAATCCTGTTCCATACCGATGCGGTTCAGGCATTCGGTCATGTGCCGATCAATGTTGATGAAATGAACATTGATATGTTAAGCTCCAGCGGCCATAAGATCAACGGGCCCAAGGGAATCGGCTTTTTGTATATCCGCAAGGGTGTAAAGATCCGTTCGTTCATTCACGGCGGTGCCCAGGAGCGGAAGCGCCGTGCAGGAACCGAGAATACACCCGGTATCGTCGGATATGGCATGGCAGCAAAGATCTGTGAAGATGTCATGGAAGAGCGCAATAAGAAAGAGATCGGGCTTCGTGACCACCTGATCGACCGTGTTCTGAAGGAGATCCCTTATTCCAGACTGAACGGTGACCGTACCAGACGTCTTCCCAACAATGCAAACTTCAGCTTCCAGTTCGTGGAAGGCGAGTCCATGCTGATCATGCTCGATATGGCAGGAATCTGTGCATCCAGCGGTTCTGCCTGCACCTCCGGATCTCTTGATCCGTCTCATGTACTGCTGGCCATCGGACTGCCTCATGAGATTGCTCACGGTTCCTTACGTCTGACTCTGGGCGAGGATACCACTCTGGAGGATATCGATTATGCCGTAGATAAGATCAAAGAGATCGTAGCAAAGCTTCGTTCCATGTCTCCTCTGTATGAGGACTTTGTAAAGCACGGCGGCGAGCATAAATAAATTTGGAAACAACAGAAAACGGAGGAATTACCATGTATAGCGAAAAAGTAATGGATCATTTTCAGCACCCCAGAAATGTGGGTGAAATAGAAGGAGCCAGCGGTGTCGGTACCGTTGGCAATGCAAAGTGCGGAGACATCATGAGAATCTACCTGGATATTGATGATAACCAGGTGATCCGCGACTGTAAGTTTAAGACCTTCGGCTGCGGTGCAGCTGTGGCAACCAGCAGCATGGCAACGGAGATGGTAAAGGGAAAGACCATTTACGAAGCACTTCAGGTAACCAACAAGGCGGTTATGGAGGCACTGGACGGACTTCCGCCCGTAAAGGTACACTGCTCCTTACTGGCTGAGGAAGCGATCCATGCGGCGCTCTGGGACTATGCAGAGAAGCATCATATCAAGATCGAAGGACTGGAAAAGCCCAAGAATGATATCAGCGAGGGCGAAGAGGAAGAAGAATACTAAGTATGGGAAAACAGAAAGTTGTGGTGGGCATGTCCGGCGGAGTGGATTCTTCGGTGGCTGCCTGCCTGCTCCTGGAACAGGGGTATGAGGTAATCGGTGTAACCATGCAGATCTGGCAGGACGAAGACCGGACAGTTGTCGAAGAAAACGGCGGCTGCTGCGGTCTTTCTGCCGTTGATGACGCAAGGCGTGTGGCGCAGCTTCTGGGGATCCCTTATTATGTGATGAATTTCAAAGACATTTTCCGGGAAAAGGTCATGGATTATTTTGTGGACGATTATCTCCACGGCAGGACGCCAAATCCCTGTATTGCCTGCAACCGTTATGTGAAGTGGGAAGCTCTTTTGAAGCGCAGCATGGACATCGGCGCGGATTATATTGCTACCGGTCATTATGCCCGGGTGGAGCGGCTGGAGAATGGCCGCTATGCGATCCGCAATTCAGTAACGGCGGCGAAGGACCAGACCTATGCGCTTTATAACCTGACTCAGGATCAGCTGGCTCACACCTTAATGCCTGTAGGCATGTATGAAAAGGAGCAGATCCGGGCCATTGCGGAGGAAAAGGGACTTCCGGTGGCGAAAAAGCCTGACAGCCAGGAAATTTGCTTTGTGCCGGATAATGATTATGCCGGATTTATTGAAAAAACAACGGCCTGCCCGGTGCGAGGCGGAAATTTTGTGGACAGGGACGGGAATGTTCTCGGACATCATAAGGGTATTATCCATTATACCATCGGCCAGCGAAAAGGTCTGGGCCTTTCCATGGGACATCCGGTTTTTGTGACGGAAATCCGTCCGGAGACTAATGAAGTGGTCATCGGCGAGGCAGAGGATGTATTCACGGATACACTTCGCTGCAGGAATCTGAATTTTATGGCGCTTCCGGATTTCCCGGAGGAAAAAATCTTTCTCGGAAAGATCCGTTATGCCCATCAGGGAGCACCCTGCCAGGTGAAACGGATCGGAGAGGATATGCTGGAATGCAGATTTCTTACGCCGGTGCGGGCAGTGACTCCCGGACAGGCGCTGGTGCTTTATGACGGGGAGTATGTGGCCGGAGGCGGAACCATCATACGGGAGGAAGAAGAGTGAAAAAGCAGATCAGGAAAGGAACGGCGGCAGTCCTGCTTATGGTGACGCTTGTCTGTTCCGGACTTCTCGGAGGCTGCAGGACAGGCGCTTCGGAGACAGCAGCGGAAACGAAAAGCAGTGCGGTGACGCTTTCACCGGCGGAAACAAGGGAAGAAACCGATGTGCCGGAGACAACCGCAGAAGTAACCACAGAGGCAGAGACGACAGAGCCGGAAACGACGGTTCCGGAAACCACGGAAGCGGTCTTTACGGATGTGGACGAAACGGTTTATGCTACGGACACGGTCAATATCCGTGCGGCGGCGGATAAAGCCTCGGAAGGGCTGGGAAAGCTCCGTGCCGGTGCGTCTATCCGGCGGACCGGGATTGGTGAGGTCTGGAGCCGGGTGGATTATAACGGGCAGGTCTGCTATATCGCCTCGGAATATCTGACTACGGAGGAACCGGCGGCTCCCGCTGTGATGCCCTCCGGCGGACAGGCCGGGACGGGGATCTACCACAGCGGCAGCGGTCCTCTGGTCTGCATTGATGCCGGTCATCAGGCAAAGGGAAACAATGAAAAGGAGCCCATCGGCCCGGGCGCATCGGAGATGAAGAAGAAGGTATCCTACGGAACAGCCGGATCGGTATCCGGCTGGGATGAATATGAGTTAAATCTGGCGGTTTCCCTGAAGCTGCGGGATGAGCTTCTGTCCAGAGGATATCAGGTTCTCATGATTCGGGAGACCAACGAGGTCAATATCAGCAATGCCGAGCGGGCTGCCATTGCCAACCAGGCAGGAGCAGATGCGTTTGTGCGGATCCATGCCAACGGCTCTGACAACAGCAGCAAGGCAGGTGCCATGACCATTTGTCCGACCTCCTCGAATCCCTGGTGCAGCCAGATCTACCGTGCAAGCCGGAGTCTTTCCGATTGTATTGTGAACAGCATGACTGCCCAGAGCGGATTTCCGAATAACGGTGTCTGGGAGACAGATACCATGAGCGGGATCAACTGGTGTGAGGTTCCGGTGACCATTGTGGAGATGGGGTACATGAGTAATCCGTCGGAGGACGCTGAGATGGCAACAGCAGCCTGCCAGAACCGGATCGTTCAGGGAATCGCCAATGGCATTGATAATTATTTCGGAAGATAAAACAAAGAAAAAGTTTAAAAAGCTCCGGAGAAAATTCTCCGGAGCTTTTATAAAATATGCAAAGCCATATTTTTTATAAAAGGGAAATCAGTGCATCGACATCTTCTTCTCTGGTGGCCCAGCTGGTTGCAAACCGTACAACCGTGTGGGTCTCGTCATAAGCTTCCCAGAAGCTCATGACTACTTTGTTTTCCAGACGGCGTTTCTGTTCATTTTCCAGAATTACGAAAATCTGATTAGTCGGCGTGTCCAGCAGTAGATGATAGCCCTTGGAAACGAGGGCTTTTTTTAATTTCTGCGCCATGAGGATGGCATTTCTTCCGTTTTCTTCGTAAAGACCATCGGTAAACAGGGCATCAAACTGGACGCCCAGAAGCCGGCCCTTGGCAAGAAGGGCTCCCTGCTGCTTGATCATGGTAAGAAAATGAGAAGGAGCATGCTCCGGAAAGACAACGGCTTCCCCGCAGAGGGCACCGGACTTTGTTCCGCCGATATAAAAGACCGAGGCCAGCTTTGCCAGCTCCGGAAGGGACAGATCCGATTCGGGACTTGCCAGTGCACAGGCCAGGCGGGCACCGTCCACATAGAGGGGAATTCCGAAGCGGCGGCAGACCCGGGAGATGGCGGTCATTTCAGCCCTGGAATACAAGGTTCCGTATTCTGTCGGATGAGAAAGATAAACCATGCCTGGGAAGACCATATGCTCATGGTTGGCATCGGCAAAAAAGGAGCGAAGATAAGCCTCCAGTGTATCAGCCTCCAGTTTTCCGTCCTTTCCCGGAAGAGTTAAGACCTTATGACCGGTATATTCGATGGCTCCGGCTTCATGGATACTTACGTGTCCTGTATCTGCGGCAACAACGCCCTCATAGCGCTTCAGCAGGGAGCCGATGACAACTGCATTTGTCTGGGTCCCTCCCATAAGGAAATAGATATCGGCATCCGGGCAGCTGCAGGCGGCGCGGATCTTTTCCTTTGCTGAGGCGCAGTAGGGATCGGAGCCGTAGCCGGAAAGCGGTTCCAGATTGGTTTCAAGCAGGCGCTCCATGATTTTCGGATGGGCACCCTCACTGTAGTCGTTCTCAAAATAAAGCAAAATCATATCCTCCGATAAGGGTTAGCGTATGCCGCCGGTGGTACAGAACACCGGAAGAGCCGTGTAAGAGCAGAAGCGACGGCGGCATCAGAATCGATTATAGAAAAAAGAAAATCGGTTGTCAACTTTGTGGGAAGCAGGTATAATGAAAACATTATGAAAAATCTCAGAGGAAAAAATTTAACCAGTTCAAAACAATATAATCGGGGGCTTCTGCTTCAGCTCATTGCTACCGGTGCGGCGGATAAGCGCATGGAGCTGGCCGGGATCACAAGGCTGACCAAGATGACCATCAGCAATATCATTACCGAGTTCATGGAGTTGGGGCTTGTAGAAGAAAGTGAGATGGAGTTCACCGAAAGCTGCGGCCGTAATCCGGTGCGGCTTCAGATCGCGAAAAAGGCGCCAAAGCTTCTGGGACTTCTGGTTTTCCGGAGTCGTGTGGAGGGTGTCATCTGTGATCTTGGCCTGAATATTCTTCACCGGGAGTGTATCCGGTTTGACAGCCTGACTACAGATGAGCTTGTGAAAAACTGTAAAACTGTGATCGATAAGCTGCTTTTCAAAGAATCCAATATTCTCGGAATCGGGATTTCTGCCATTGGTCCGTCGGATTTAAACCGCGGTATGATCTTAAATCCCACCCGGTTTTATGAAATCCGGAATGTGCCGATCCTGGAGCTGGTCCGTGCCAGCTATCCGTATCCGGTCTTTTTTGATCATGATAATAACGGAGCAGCGCTGGCGGAAAAGCTGTACGGACTGGCAAAGAAGACGGAGGATTTTATTTTTGTAGGTGCATCCGACGGAATCGGTTCCGGAATTGTAAGCGGCGGTCATCTGTACCATACAAGCTGTGGGATCGCCAGTGAGATCGGCCATATCACCATCGACCGGAACGGCCCGGTCTGCAGCTGTGGAAACCGGGGATGCCTGGAGGTTTATGCCAGTACCTTTGCGGTGCTGGGGCGGCTTCGGAAGGCAACGGGACTTGATCTGGATTTTCAGCAGTTCTGCGCCCTGGAAGGAAATGTGGCGGCTGATCAGGTGTTTTCGGAGGTCATGGAGGAAATGGCTATCGTTCTGACCGGAGTGGTCAATCTTCTGGAGCCGCAGATGATCATTCTGGGGCATGACTGCATCGACTGGAAAGAGCGGGATGTAAAACGGCTGGAAATGCTGATTAATGAGCACAGCATGATCCGCGGGATTCAGAATGTTTCGGTCAAAAAATCCTATTTCGGGAAAAATGCGCTGGTGCTGGGCGCGGCATCCATTGTAGCAGACCAGATATTCAGCGGAAAACTTTTGTGGGAGTAAGAATGTTAAAGAAATTTATTGGATATATCATGCAGAGTGTCGCCGGAATGATTGGAATTTCCATATATGTTCTGGCGGACACTTTCTTTATTTCTGTCCAGTCCGGGACAGATGGCCTGGCGGTTTTAAATCTGATTTTGCCGGTTTACGGTGTCATGTACGCGATCGGCGCCATGATCGGAATTGGTTCCGCGACCCGTTACCGCTTAAACAAGGCGAAGGGAGAGGCCTCGGACCGGTATTTCGGCCAGTCGCTGGAGTGGAGTCTGCTGTTTTCGGTACCGTTCATGCTGTGCGGACTGCTGGCGGCAAAGCCGCTTATGGAGCTTCTCGGTGCAGATGAGAGACTGACAGCTCTTGGAATTCCGTATCTTCGCATCGTGCTGTCCGGAGCACCGTTTTTTATGTGTAATTATACGTTTACGGCCTTTGCCAGAAACGATCATGCGCCTGCCGTTGCCATGTGGGCGTCCATTGCGGGCAGCATGTTCAATATTGTCTTTGACTATGTGCTGATGTTCCCTATGGGGCTGGGCTTTGCCGGGGCAGCTCTGGCAACGGCACTCAGTCCTGTAGTGACCATGGCAGTATGCGCCGTTCATTTTCGGAGCCGGAGAAGTCAGGTGACTGTCCGGTTTACAAAACTGTCAGCGTCCGGGCTGGTTTCCTGCTGTAAGCTGGGGATTTCCGCATTTGTAGGAGAAATCTCCTCGGCAGTCATTACCATCGTGTTCAATATGCTGATTCTGGGACTGGCCGGAAATGTGGGTGTTGCGGCTTATGGTGTGGCAGCGAATATTTCTATGGTAGGAATGTGTATTTTTAACGGACTTGCCCAGGGAACACAGCCCATGATCAGCGACTGCTACGGAAAAGGACAGCAGGATATGGTAAAGAAACTTCTGACCTGGGCCCTGGCTATCTGCGGTGCGCTGGAGCTTCTCATGGTGGCCGTGATCTGGCTCTGGACAGATGGAGTGGTCGGCATTTTCAATACCGAACAGGATCTGAAGCTTCTGGCCTATGCCCACACAGGGCTCCGCCTTTATGGTCTCGGATTTCTGGCAGCCGGAATGAATATCCTGCTGGCAGCATATTTTTCTGCTGTGGATCATGCAAGACCGGCAATTGTCGGTTCTGTCCTGAGAGGCGCTGTGGCAATAACCATCTGTGCTATTGTGCTGTCCAGAATCTTTGGGCTGAACGGTGTCTGGCTGTCCTTTTTATGTTCCGAGGTGATCACCCTGGCGGTGATCGGGGTTCTGGCAAAGCTGGAAAAGCGGAAAATGCCGGAGAAGCGGAACGGAATTACGGAATAGAATTCAAGAAAAGATTTTTTTGAAAAGCACGGCAAGCATATTGATTTTTTTGAGAAAATTAGTATAATAAATTTACAAATAAGAATAAAAGAAACGATTGTTTCAGAAGGATGCTTACGAGCGGGTGCAGAAAACCGAGCAGGAGCTTTAGAAAGCAGAAGAAGGAGGAAGAATCATGGCAGGTGTGGCAGTTGCGGGAACTCTGGTTGCCGATATTATTAAAATGATCGATCTTTATCCGAAAAAAGGAATGTTAGCGGACATTTCGTCTGTGACTTACGGGATCGGCGGATGTGTTTCCAATACAGCTGTTGGCGTAAAGCGTCTGGATCCGTCTATTGAAGTAAAGAGTATCGGGCTCACAGGAAATGATGATACGGGAGCCTTTTTAAAGGAGAAGCTGAGTGAATATGGGATCGATGTTTCTCTGGTTCAGGAAACCGACCGCGAAGTGACAGCGTTTTCGGATGTGATGACGCTGGAGGGGACCGGAGAGCGGACCTTTTTCCATAACCGGGGAGCCTGCCGTCTGTTCGGGCAGGAGCATATGCGGCTGGAGGAACTGGATGCGGAACTGGTGCTTTTAGGCTACGGCGGACTTCTGGATGCCCTCAATCGGCCGGATGAACAGTACGGAACTGCCATGGCAAGGCTCTGTCATGATATGAAGGAAAAAGGAATCATGACAGCCATGGATGTGGCCAGCATCAACGATGCGGCAGAAATGCGGCGTCTGGTGCTTCCCTCCCTGCCTTATATTGATTATCTGATCGTCAATGAAACCGAGGGCGGTATGCTGGCGGACATCGAAGCAAGAGATGAGAACGGTGCGCTGATCCCGGGAGCCATGGAAGCGACCGCAAAGAAGTTAATGACAGCAGGTGTCAGGGAGGCTGTAGTGGTTCATGCACCGGAGGCTGGCTGCGGCGTGGATAAGACCGGAGCATACTGCGAGATTCCGTCACTGAAGCTGCCGAAGGGCTATATCGTAGGAGCAGTCGGAGCAGGAGACGCATTCTGCGCCGGAGTGCTGTATTCCATTTATCGGAAGCTGCCGATGGAGGAAGCATTGAAGATTGCAGCAGCCTCCGCAGCGGCAAACCTTTCCGCAGGTGATTCTGTCAGCGGACTTCGAAGCATCGAAGAAACAAAGAAGCTGTATGAACAGTATGCGGCGAAATAAGGAACGCCTGGTTTTAACTGTCAGGCGCAGAACTGCACATAAAAAAACAGAAATGCGGTTATATGTTTGAGTCCCGAAGTCAGTCGGCTGGCAAATCCCCATAAGAGCAGGGAACGTCAGCCGGCTGACTTCTGTTTGTAGGATTTTTTATTTTACAGGAAAGTTCGTCCTGTGAAACAGAAAATCAGAGAAAATCATCTATCTTGTAAAATTTAGTGGATTTAACTTGATGAAATGATTGAGATAGTTTATAATAATAGCAAGTCGATTTCATATACATTTTTGAGCAGATGATGATAAAACATTTGCTTTCTTTTCGTATCTGTTAAAGAATCTGAAATTCTCTATTTTCCCAGTTTAGCATAAAAATATAAAGTGAATTAAGAGAGAGGCTATTAAAATGAAAAAAGAGAATATTGTAATAATTGGGATGGGATTTTTAGCAACTTATGTGATGCCCTGCTACAAAAAGCTTCTTGGAGATTCCATCAGCACCCATGTGGTCGGTATCAAGGGGAGCGAGCGGGGATTAAAGGAAAAACAGGCAGAATGCCCATTTCCGGTCCAGGCAGGAGGGGTTCGTGAAGCACTGGAGGCCAAAAGACCGGATCTGATCATTCTGGCAGTGAAACCAAATCAGATTGCAGAAATGACAGAGGAAACGCTGAAGCCTTATTATGAAATGCTCCGGAAACAGGGGGAAGAGCTTCCGGATCTGTATTCCTTTGCACCGAATCCACCGGTAAGTTATTACTATGATACGCTTGGCGGGGATGTCAATGCAGCAAATCTGCTCCCTAATATGATGAGTATGATTGAAGGCCATGATGTATCGCAGACAGGAGTGTCGTTTGCAGCGTTTGATCCCAGAAGAATCTGGCCGGAGGACAGGAAAAAGAGGGCACTGGAGTTTTTAACGCCAACGGGAACCGTGCTTGAGATCGCCGGGGATAAGGCAAATTCGTTTTTAGCGCTGCAGGTTGCCTGCCATCTGATGTTCGAGTTTAATTATATCGCCCAGGATGTGGCGAAAAAGCATGGGATGGTTCTGACACTGGAACAGACGGCCTCTGCATACCGTGCATTATGGCATAAATATTTTCATGATCCCTGCGTGGAGGTACTGCCCTGCAGTGAGAATGCGGTTTCCGATGAAACGATGAAGGAGTTTATGGAGCTGGCAGAGCGATCCTGGTATCAGGGAGTTCTTCGGTTTGCGCGCAGTGTGGAGATTCCGGAGAAAGCGGCAGAACGGATGGTAGGCGGCAGCATTGAGGTGATCCATATGGAGGCACAGCTGGAGCCGAAGGAGGTTTTGCTTCAGGATACGAAGAATCATGCGACACCGGGCGGATATCTTGAAATGTGTATGATTGCATTTCAGAAGGAAGGGTATGCGTATATAGAAGCTCAGATGGATCGAT
>CAKRJM010000053.1 GCA_934351765.1 uncultured Lachnospiraceae bacterium
CCGCAGACAGGACAGGGCTTTCCCGGCTTCAGTTCTTCTCTCGCCAGGATTCCCGCCTGAGCATCATAAAACCGGAGGCTCATGTCCGTCTCTTCCGCCTGGAGTTCCGACCAGCTCCGGCTCATAGCCTGATACTGTTCCTGTGCGCTCCGGAAGGCCGCCTCCGCCCCGGACAGATCACCTTCTGCCTGTTCCCACTCCCGTAACAGCCGTTCCAGCTCCTCCAGCCGTTTTTTCTGCTCCGCCAGACTGCGGAACCGTTCCCCCGCTCCGGAAAGCTGCTCCAGCTCTGCATTCACTTCCTCCAGCCGTTTTGCCAGATTTTCCTTTTCTGTCTGTTTGTTCTTTCTCTGTCCGTTTATCTCCTCCAGCTTCTCTTTGCACGCCAGGATTTCCCTTCTTGCCGCTTCCTGTGCTTCAAACGCCTTACATGCTGCTTCCACAGCCCGGCATACATTCTCTTCTTTCTGAATTGCTTTTTTATAACAGGCCTCCGCTTCCGCTTCCTGCTCCTTCGCCTGAGCCGCCTGCGCTTCCAGCGCCGGCAGTTCCTCATTTCCCTGTACCAGTTTCTCCTGGATCCGGGTTTTCTGGTTTTCCGCTTTCTGCCAGATCGTCCATTCTTTTTCAATGATGAACGCCCGCTCCAGCGCTTCTCCCAGCCTTTTCTGCCCGTCCATTGCTGTCTTTTTCTGCTCCAGCTCTTCCAGCCTGTGCTCTGCCTGCTCAAGCTGCTCAAAGGCTTTGGAAAGTGCTTCTGCCTCCTGGCAGGCTTTTATGGCCTGATCCCTCCGCTCTCCTGCCCTTGCCGCAGCATGCTCCGCTTTTTTATATTCTGTTTCCAGCCAGAGAAGCAGTTCTTCCAGCTCCTCCAGAAAGCCCTTCAGGTCCGCCGAAGTCAGCCGTTCCGCCGCCAGAAGCCTCTGTTTCCGCTCGTTCAGCTCCCCGGCACGCTCATACTGCTCCGGAATCTCGGCATGTCCGGCCTCTGTCCGGCACTCCGTCCGCAGCGTTTCCATTTCCCGCTCCTGCTTCTTTTTCCGCTGCTGCAGTTCCTCTGTGATCCGCTGATACAGCTCTGTATGGAACAGACGGCGGAAGATGGCCTTCTTGCTCTCCGCTCCTGCCCACAGAAGCTCCATGAACTCTCCCTGGGCGATCATAGCCACCTGCATAAACTGGCTTTTCGTGATTCCCACCAGCTCCTCCAGCTTTTTGTCTGTCTCCTTTTGGGGATATTCCGTTCCGTCCGGCATATGGAGGCTTACCTGCTCATGCTCCTCCTTCGTCCCGCTTCCGCGCTTTAAAGGCCGGACATGACGCGGGATCCGCCGCACAGTATAGACCGGCGCCTCCTCCCCCTGCCCGTCCGAAAAGACCAGCTCCACATAAGGCTCTGTTTCATAGCCTGTGAATTGGCTCTGAAGCTCCACGCCCTTCTTTTTGTTCCGCTCTGAACCGGCTTCTCCGTAAAGAGCAAAGACGATCGCATCAAAAACCGTCGTTTTTCCCGCTCCGGTATCTCCGGTGATCAGAAACAGCTTCTGGCTTGGCTTTCGAAAATCGATCACCGTTTTTTCCCCGTAGGAGCCAAAGGCCTCCATGGTCAGCTTTAATGGTCTCATACCGCACCTCCCCCTGCCGCATTGATCACATCACGCAGGATCTCCTGCTCCTCCGGATCGGCCTCCTTTAAAAAAGCGCAGCACAGTGCAAACGGATCCAGCTCCTTCACCGGTGCCGGAAGTGCCTGATAATCCGCCCGGCGCACCGTCTCCCGACGGATCTCCAGAAGTCTCGGAAAGGCTGCCCGGAGCCTGTCCTGCATATCCAGCACATTAAGATCCTCCTTATCTGTCAGCAGGATGCTCACATAATCGCCGCACGCCTGGGAAAGAACCTCCTCCAAGGCACCCCGGATAATACGGACCTGCCTTAACGGATGTAGCGGAAGCACTCTGGTTTTCACCATTCCCTTTTCTCCCAGCTCCACCACCACGATCCCTTTTTTCTGGCCAGCCTCACTCACCGAAACAGGAAGCGGCGTTCCGCAGTAACAAAACCGCTCCTCCCCGGCCTTCATAGGCTTATGGATATGGCCCAGTGCCGCATAGTCAAAGGGCTCCAGTACCGATGACGAAACCCGGTCAATGTTTCCGATGGTGCGGATCTCCGAATCCATACGTTCCACCGCATCGGCGTCCGTTCCGTCCGGCAGATAAAACTGATGGCTCACCAGCACATTCCGTTCCTCTGTGCGGATCTCCTCCCGCGCAAGCAGCCGCCTCACTGCTTCCTCATAGGACAGAGGCTCCTCCGGCGCTGCGCCCAGAGTCTCCCGTACCATAGACGGACGGACAAAGGGCAGAAGATACACATGGACCGGCCCATGCTCATCAAACAGCGTCACCTGCTGGATCCGATCCTCCGGCCTTTTCGGCGGCATTCCGACCATATAAAGATTCTGGCGGGCAAGGATCCCCCGGAAACAGTTGATCCGCGGGCCGCTGTCATGATTCCCGCTGATCATCATCAGCACCGCCCCCGGCGCAGCTGCAGTCAGGCATTCCACAAACCGGTCAAACACCTCGACCGCCTCCGCCGACGGCACAGCCCGGTCATAAAGATCTCCCGCAATAACGATGGCGTCCGGCTGTTCCTCCGCCGCATAGTCCGCGATCTCCTTAAAAACCGCTTCCTGATCCTCCTTCAGATCCCGATTGTAAAGCCGCAGTCCGATATGCAGATCGGACAGATGGAATATTTTCATAAGCGTTTCCTCACTCTGCTTCTATGTCCTGCTTTTTCTTATTAAAGATAGTATCGCACCCCCTTCAAAAAAGCAAGGTTTCTCCTTCTTACCCATCTATTGTCTTTTCTTTGACAATTTTTCAAAAATGTCATGGTTTTTTTATTGATTTTATCAGCTAAATATGTATAATTAGAGTGGAGGACAAGGGATCTTCCTCATAAGACAAGGTAACTCCTGCTCCGGCAGACAGTTAGATCACATCAAAAGAAAGAGGTAAATGTAAGATGGCAAAAATTGATTTAACCAAGTATGGCATCACCGGTACAACGGAAATCGTGTACAACCCTTCTTACGATCTGTTATTCGAAGAAGAAACAAAGCCCAGCCTGGAAGGCTATGAAAAGGGCAGAGTCAGCGAGCTCGGCGCTGTCGATGTAATGACAGGTATCTACACCGGCCGTTCTCCTAAGGATAAGTTCATCGTTATGGATGAGAACTCCAAGGATACCGTTTGGTGGACCTCCGATGAATACAAGAACGACAACCACCCCGCTTCCGAGGAAGCATGGAAGGCTGTTAAGGAACTGGCTCAGAAGGAGCTTTCCAACAAGAGACTGTTCGTTGTTGACGCATTCTGCGGTGCAAACAAGGATACCCGTATGGCAATCCGTTTCATCGTAGAAGTAGCTTGGCAGGCACATTTCGTAACCAACATGTTCATCAAGCCCACTGCGGAAGAGCTTGAGAACTTCGAGCCTGATTTCGTTGTATACAATGCTTCCAAGGCTAAGGTTGAGAACTACAAGGAGCTTGGTCTTAACTCCGAGACCGCTGTTATGTTCAACATCACAAGCCGTGAGCAGGTTATCGTAAACACATGGTACGGCGGCGAGATGAAGAAGGGTATGTTCTCCATGATGAACTACTACCTGCCTTTAAAGGGAATCGCTTCCATGCACTGCTCCGCAAACACCGATAAGAACGGTGAGAATACCGCTATCTTCTTCGGTCTTTCCGGCACAGGCAAGACCACCCTCTCCACAGATCCCAAGCGTCTGCTGATCGGTGATGATGAGCACGGCTGGGACGACAACGGTGTATTCAACTTCGAGGGCGGCTGCTATGCAAAGGTTATCAACCTGGACAAGGAATCTGAGCCCGATATCTATAACGCGATCAGACGTGACGCTCTGCTTGAGAACGTTACTCTGGATGACAACGGCAAGATCGATTTCGCTGATAAGAGCGTAACCGAGAATACCCGTGTTTCCTACCCGATCGATCATATTGAGAACATTGTCCGCCCGATCTCTTCCGCACCGGCAGCTAAGAATGTAATCTTCCTGTCCGCAGATGCGTTCGGCGTACTTCCTCCCGTATCTGTATTAACTCCTGAGCAGACTCAGTACTACTTCCTGTCCGGCTTCACAGCAAAGCTTGCAGGTACAGAGCGTGGAATCACAGAGCCTACTCCTACCTTCTCCGCCTGCTTCGGCCAGGCATTCCTGGAGCTGCATCCTACAAAGTATGCAGAGG
This sequence comes from uncultured Lachnospiraceae bacterium, assembly GCA_934351765.1. Taxonomy (GTDB): domain Bacteria; phylum Bacillota; class Clostridia; order Lachnospirales; family Lachnospiraceae; genus Lientehia. Next base: position 4,289 of record CAKRJM010000053.1, read on the forward strand.
AGCTCGTTAAGAAGATGGAAAAGAGCGGTGCTAAGGCTTACCTCGTAAACACCGGCTGGAACGGAACCGGCAAGAGAATTTCCATCAAGGATACCCGTGGTATCATCGATGCGATCTTAAACGGTGACATCAAGAACGCTCCTACCAAGAAAATCCCTTACTTCGATTTCGAAGTACCCACAGAGCTGCCCGGCGTTGATCCCGCAATCCTGGATCCTCGCGATACCTATGCTGATGCTTCCGAATGGGATGCTAAGGCTAAGGATCTGGCTGGCAGATTCGTTAAGAACTTCGCGAAGTACGAGGGCAATGACGCTGGCAAGGCACTCGTAGCAGCAGGCCCCAAGGCTTAATTTCATAACGGAATTTTACAGGAAACAGAAGCCCCCTGTCAGGCATAAGCCTGCAGGGGGTGTTTTTGTTCACTGACACTGCACAAAACCCGGATCGGGCTTCTGTCTGCACGAAAGCCAAATCCGGGTTTATGATTCTATCGTTTCTTTTTGCTTTTAGCTCCTGCTTTTTCTGCTGTCCTACTGCTGCACCTCCAGCAGACTTGTAACCGCATATACCTCAGTTCCGTTAAAATTTAACTTTGACCAGCCGTTGCTTCCGATTCCGGTTCTGGGAACAACGGTCCCTGCTGACAACGTTGCAACCACATTGTCATCATTGGCAGAATCCGGGGTACTCCGCAGATAGCACTCCTCCTTGGCCGTTACGTTATCGCTGACGTCCTGGTAAGTCGGCTCCGATGCACTGGAACCGTCGGTGGAAAGATAGCTGGTAACTGCATAAAGCACCTGTCCGTTGTATTCCACTCTGGACCAGCCGTTATGACCGATTCCGGTCCGCTTTATCCAGTCTCCGTTATAAATGGTTGTCACCACATCTTCCGCTTTTTCTGTACTGGGCACACGGCGCAGGTTTGTCTCGATCTTGGCAGTCACCTGCTCATCCACAATGGTGAAATACACGCCATATTCATTGATAGTCTCACCCAGGGCAGCATTCTCGTTATTGCCTGCCGTTGTGGTACTGGGCTGACCGGTGGTTTCCGGTGCCGTCGTCTCGGTGCTCTCGGACGGTGCTTCTGTAGACGGCTCCGTAGTCTCCTCCAAAGAATCTGTCTCTTCCGAAGCTGCCACGGTTGACGGCTTACTGCTTCCTGTCTTTCCTCCTACCGCATAGCTGATCCCGTAGGAAATCCCTCCCACCAGAACCACGATCAGGATAAATATCAGAATGCCTGCAACTTCACCATTGTCAGACAGCCACTGTCTTATTCCTCTCATCTTGCTTATTCTCCTCCATTACTTACTGCGTGTCTGTGCCTCCACCGCACCGGACGCAGCCCGATTTCCTCAAGCCGGAGCTTTCTGGCATGCTGCTTCACCACTGCCAGTCCCCGGTTGTAAACCTTCCAGCACATGCCGAGTACTGCTTTTGTGAACGGCCGCTGGAGCTTCGGCTCCCGTTCTGTACCGCCGCAGGTGATCTCCGCTCTTTCCTTTACCAGCCGGATCAGCTCATCACAGCAGCTGATTTTTTCCGGAAGCTCCGTATAAGCTGTCCCGATATAATCTTCCTTATGGGAATCGGAACCGCCGAACATGGGCTTTCCGTGCATCCCGGCCAGTGCCCGCGCCTTTTCATTGGAAAAGGGCGTCTCGCAGGTATTGAATGCCTCTACAAAATCAAATTCATGGATCAGTGAGGGATCCTTTTCCAGCCTTTTCGAACACATGGCACTTAAAAACTTTGCCCCATACGGATGCGCCGGCCCCAGAATCCCGCCGTACTTATGCACCACGCGGGCCAGAAGCTGCACCGGCATTCCCCGAAGCTCCAGAAGCTTTAATTCCACATGATCCGGCATGATCACCAGGATATGCCCCGCATCCAGTGTATCATATTCTATTCCCCGGAGCACAGTAAAATCCTCCGGAACCAGTCCTTCCTGTTTTTGCTTCAGCCACGCCCGATAACCTTTATAACTGTTATGATCCGTGACCATCATCCCCTGAAACCCCTTCCCCTTTAAAAGTCTCGCATACGACAGGACATCCACCTTTGCATCGATGGAACCCTCCTTTGTATGACAGTGGAAGTCATATTTCAACTAAAAGCCTCCTTATTTGTTATGCTCCGCCGCAGGTTTCCCGAGCGAAGCCTGTCATTCAGTCCAGATATACTGTATCATTTTTTCCACGCCGGGTAAAGCCCTTTCGGATTTTTTAAGATTTGTTCTTTCTGCCGGGGCCACTGTCCACACTTTCCAACCGGCACATATAAAAGTTGCCTCTGAAAAGTGTGGGCAGTGGCCCGGCTCGGATGCGACCCCATCTATGGAAAAGCGGTTCTCATGAAATTCAGGCCAGACAACCGACACATACATAAGCTGCCTCTGAAAAGTGTGGGCAGTGGCCCCGGCTCGGATGCGCCCCATCTATGGAAGCGCGGTTCTCATGAAATTCAGGCCAGACAACCGGCTCATACATAAGCTGCCTCTGAAAAGTGTGGGCAGTGGCCCCGGCTCGGATGCGAATATGCTCCAAAATAGTAACTGCCGCTTCCGAGTTGTTTCCCGGGGCGGCGGCAGTTATATTTTTCTTTATCTGATTTTTAGTTGGCGTCTTTGACCTGGAGCCACAGTTCGTTGAACAGGGCATCTCCTTCTTCTCCCAGTGTTTTAAACACTTCACAGCGGGACAGTACCTCAGCGCTGGGGTTCACGGCCTGGTTTGCGGCTACCTCCGGATCCATCAGCTCCTGTGCACCGGTGTTGGGGGTTGCATAGGTGATATACTCAAAATTCTTATAAGCGATCTCCGGATCATTTAAGAAGTTGATCCATGCCTCCGCATTCTCCTTGTTCTCGGCATTGGCAGGAATGACCCAGGAATCGATGAAGTAATTGCTTCCCTCCTCGGGGATCACATACTCCAGATTTTCATTGGACTCCTGAAGCTGAAGCACCTCACCGGAATAACACATGGCAATGGCTGCACTTTCGGAGATCATGGCGTCCTTGATCTGATCCATGACATAGCGCTGTACCAGAGGTTTCTGCTCCAGAAGCATATTTTTCGCCTCATCGAGCTGTGCCTCATCTGTTGTATTCAGCGAGTATCCCAGGATTTCCAGAGGCGCTGTGAACAGATCTCTCGGGCTGTTATACATCAGGATCTCTCCGGAGTATGCCTCATTCCAGAGATCCTTCCAGCTGGTGATCTTATCGGTGATCATCTTCTTATTGTAAAGGATCCCCAGTGTTCCGTAGGTATAAGGAACGGAATACTTGTTTTCCGGATCGAAGGTTCTGGAGCCCTCCATAATGGATTCGCTCAGATACTCCATGTTGGGTATATGATCAAAATTGATCTCTGCCAGCAGGTTATTGGCAATCATCTTCTCGATCATGTAATCGGAAGGGCAGACCACATCGTAGGACACACCGCCGGCCTCGATGATGGGATACATTTCCTCATTGGTCTCGAAGGTATCATAAACAACCTTGATTCCGGTCTCCGCCTCAAACTCGGCAATCACATCTTCATCAATGTATTCGCCCCAGTTGTAGACCTTCACAACACCCTTGTCTTCTTTCTTCGTTCCGCCGCAGCCGGAAAGGCCGGTCATGGCGAGTACCGCGATCATTCCTGCAGCAAGTAATCTCTTTTTCATGTCGTTTCTCCTTTGGTCGTTTTTCTCTTAGGCAGGTTCGCAATGATCAGAAGGATCAGAACCGCCAGGAACATGATGGTGGACAGTGCATATAAGCTGGGCTTGATACCCTTTCTTACCTCGCTGTAGATCAGCGTGGACAGCGTGTTAATACCGGCGCCCTTGGTAAAATGAGTGATGATAAAATCATCCAGGGACATGGTGAACGCCAGCAGAAAGCCCGACAGAATACCGGGCAGAATGTCCGGAAGGATCACCTTCCAGAACGCATAGAGCGGAGATGCTCCCAGATCCAGCGCCGCCTCATAGGTACTTTTTTCCGTCTGCTTCATCTTCGGCATGACGCTCAGCACCACATAGGGGATATTGAACGTAATATGAGCAATCAGAACTGTTCCGAAGCCAAGACTTACGCCAAAGGCGATGAAGCAGAGCATCAGAGAAATTCCCGTTACGATATCCGCATTCATAAGCGGAATGTTATTGACCCCAAGGATCAGCGTCCGCGGCACCTTCTTCATATTATTGATCCCGATACAGGCAATCGTCCCGATGACCGTCGCGATCAGCGCCGAAACAAATGCGATGATCAGCGTGGTTCGCAGTGCCGACATGATCAGGTTACTGGAAAACATCTGCTGATACCATTTTAGACTGAAGCCGGTCCATTTGGACATATATTTGGAGCTGTTAAAGGACAGCACCATGAGCACGAGGATAGGCGCATACAGGAAAATAAACATGATCACCAGATAAAACCGTTTTAAAAACTTTCCCATCAGAATGCGGCCCCCTCTCCGTCTTTATCGTATTTTGCAAGCAGTGCCATGCTGATCAGAATGAACACCATGAGCACCAGAGACAGGCCGGAGCCTAAGTTCCAATCAGACGTAAACGTAAACTCCTGCTCAATGACATTACCAATGAGCAGCACCATGCCGCCGCCTAACAGGTTCGAAATAACGAAGGTCGTCAGCGCCGGAACGAATACCATGGTAATGCCGCTGATGACACCGGGCATGCTCATGGGGAAAATAACCTTCACAAAGGTCTGGAACGCATTTGCTCCAAGATCTCTGGCCGCCTCGATCTTATCATCTCCAATCTTTACCAGCACATTGTAGATGGGCAGGACCATGAACGGCAGAAAGTTGTAGACCATGCCAAAGATAATGGCTCCCTGGGTGTTGATCAGGTTCAGTGTTGGAAGATGTAAAAATTTCAGAATGCTGTTGATGACGCCGTTCCGGTCCAGAAGCGTCTGCCACGCCATGGTCCGAAGCAGAAAATTCATCCACATGGGCAGAATGAACAGGAATACCACAAAGCTTCCCTTCCCCATGTTCAGGCTTTTTAAGATCATGGCCAGCGGATAGGCCAGAATCAGGCAGATCAGCGTACTGATCAGCGACAGCTTCAGCGACCGGATCAGTGCATTCATGCGCTCCGTAGAAGCGATCGCCATGATGTTCTCCAGGGTGAATGCTCCGGTTTTATCAGTCAGCCCGTAAAATACCACCAGGGCCAGCGGAATCAGCGTAAATCCGATCATCCAGATGATATACGGTGCTGCAAGTGTTTTTTTACTCATTGACTCCCACGGCCTCCTCGTCCTCGGATTCCGGTTTCTTCATGATCTGAATATTAAAGGGATCCACATGAATGCTCACACCTGTACCTACCGGATAACAGGCTGTCGAGTGTACCAGCCACTCAAAGCCGCCGGCCATGACCTCCATCTCATAGTGTACACCCTTAAAGATCAGATGAGATACCACGCCGTCCAGTGTTCCCTTCCCCGGTTCCAGAAGCTCAATGTCTTCCGGACGGATCACCACATCGACCGGCTGATTCGTTCCGAATCCCACATCCACACAGGGGAATTTCACACCGAGGATCTCCACCAGCCTGTCCTCAATCATGATGCTGTCAATGATGTTGCTGTCACCGATGAAATCTGCCACAAAGGCATTCTCCGGCTCATTGTAAATGTCCTCCGGCGTTCCCATCTGCTGGATATAGCCCTGGTTCATGACCACCACCGTATCGGACATGGTAAGCGCCTCCTCCTGATCATGGGTCACATAAAGGAAGGTAATCCCAAGCTCGTTTTTCAGGCGGATCAGTTCATACTGCATATCCTGGCGCAGCTTCAGATCCAATGCTCCCAGAGGCTCATCTAAAAGCAGGACCCGCGGCTCATTCACGATGGCTCTCGCGATCGCGATCCGCTGCTGCTGTCCGCCGGAAAGAGAATCAACGCTCCGCTTTTCGTAGCCGTCCAGATTTACCAGCTTTAAGGCATAGGAGATCTTATCCTTAATGTACGCCTTCGACTTTCCTTTGATCTTTAATCCGAAAGCAATATTTTCCTCGATGTTCATATGGGGAAACAGGGCGTATTTCTGAAATACCGTATTGAGCTGCCGCTTGTTTGGTGCCAGGTTTGTGATATCCTTGCCGTCAAAAAGCACCCGCCCCTTGTCCGGCTTCTCAAACCCGCCGATGATCCGGAGCGTGGTCGTTTTTCCGCAGCCGCTTGGTCCTAACAGGGTCATAAATTCATTTTCCCGGATGGACAGCTCCAGGTCGTCCAGAACCATGGTATCGTCGAACGTTTTCGACACGCCCTCCAGGCGAATCAGTGGTGTACTCATAGGTTTTCTCCTCTATATGAAAATAATACAATTAATGTAATCTCGATAACCGACGAACCATCTCAAGGCCTCCGGCCTTTTCGATGTCCGTTGCACTCACATGGCAGCTGTCTGACCTGCCCTTTCCTGCAAGCAGGCGGGCAGGTCGGACAGCTGCCGCGTTCGTCGCTTATCGCTCAGAAGCTTGGTGGTGAGCTTACCCAGATCAGGGTTGCGCCGTTTTTTGATGTCAGATAATGTTTTTTATCCGGTGTGAAGTAAAAGGCTTCGCCTTTTTTCGCCCGATAGCTTTTATTTCCCAGATGGATCATGATGCTTCCCTGGAGTACATATCCGAACTCTTCTCCTTCGTGAGGAGTATCAGGGTATGTGGATCCTCCTTTTTCCAATGTCAGATAAATCGGTTCCATGATGTTTTTCTGGGCGTTCGGTATGATCCATTCAATCTTGTTTTTCAGATCGCTGTCAATCTTTTCGAAAAAATCCTCGCTTCCGAACACGATCTGTTCTTCCGGTTCTTCAGTGAAGAACTCGTTGAGACTTGTTCCGAGGCACTGAAGGATATCCGTTAATGTGGCGATGGACGGGGAGGTCAGATTTCTCTCCAGCTGGGAAATAAATCCCTTGGACAGCTCTGCCCGATCGGCGAGTTCTTCCTGCGTCAGGTTTTTTAACACCCTCAGCTCCTTCAGTTTCTGCCCTATATCCATGGTTCCCTGCCTTTCAGAAAGTCTACAATTTTAAACTCAAAGTTTAGCATTCCTAAACTCGCAAACAGATTTAATTATACATATTTCCGGGCCGCTGTCAATGGGTTTTCGTGGATTTAAATGTAAAATTTCGGAAAGACAGCAAGCGGAACACGAGCGCTGCTTTTGTCTGCCCTGGCTGAGTTTTCTCCGACTACGTTTCGCCAGGCCACAGACTCGGACTCCTTTCTCTCGTCCGAACGCCGCTTCGCAGCTTCTGTCTGTCCTGGCTGAGTTTTCTCCGTCTACGTTTCGCCAGGCCACAGACTCGGACTCCTTTCTCTCGTCCGAACGCCGCTTCGCTGCTTCTGTCTGCCCTGGCTGAGTTTTCTCCGACTACGTTTCGCCAGGCCACAGACTCGGACTCCTTTCTCTCGTCCGAACGC
>CAKRJM010000054.1 GCA_934351765.1 uncultured Lachnospiraceae bacterium
ATTGAAAGCGCCGTATACCGAACGGTACGTACGGTGCTGTGAGAGGACGGCGGTTAGTCACCGCCTCCTACTCGATAGTTCTTTGTAACGTGAGCCTTAATGGCCGCGAAGCTTTCAGGGCTGATCACATGCTCCATACGGCAGGCATCCTCAGCGGCGGTCTCAGCGGGAACACCAAGATGCACCAGCCAGTTTGAGAGCAGGGTATGACGCTCATAGATGGTTTCGGCAATCTTCCGTCCGGATTCGGTCAGCCTGATATAGCCGTCATTGTCTACAACGATATGTCCCTGAGTCCGCAGGTTCTTCATGGCAACGCTGACGCTGGGCTTGGAAAATGCCATTTCGTTGGCAATATCGATGGAACGGACGTTGCCGTTTTTCTGACTCAGGATCAGAATTGTCTCCAGATAGTTTTCGGCTGATTCATGAACTTTCATTTCTTATCCTCACTTCCGACTATAATCATAAACTAATTATATCATGCCGGATTCAGAAAGGCAATTACAAAAAAAATAATATCAGACAATAATCAGACAATTAGAGAAATAATTTCTGAAAAAATGTATTGAATAAAATACAATCTTGGTGTATGATGGTTGAGGATGATTGTTAAGGACTTAACAGAATCTTAACACTACCTGAATATCCAAATTATGGATCTGCAAAAATGACGAGAAAAAGGAGACAAAAAAATGCCAGTTTTACAGAAAAGCAAAATCGTAGTTGTTGGAGCCGGAAATGTTGGAGAAGCCATTGCATATACCCTGATGTTACGTCGTCAGGCCAGTGAGATCGTCCTGGTCGATCTGAATGAAGAGAGGGCAAAGGGAAGTGCCCTGGATATTGCTCACGGTACTGCGTATTTCCGTCAGGTGAAGATCCGTAAGGGCGGTTATGAGGAGTGTGCAGATGCACAGATTATTATCATTACAGCCGGAATCGCAAGAAAGCCCGGACAGACTCGTCTGGATCTTGCAAAGACCAATGTTTCGATCATCAGGAGCATTACAAAGAGCATTATGCAGTATGCGGAAAACCCCATGATCGTTGTGGTTTCCAATCCTGTTGACATAATGACCTATGTGGTTCAGACAGAATCCGGACTGCCCTCCGGTCAGGTTATCGGCACCGGAACGGCGCTTGATACTGCAAGATTCCGTTATCTGATCAGCGAGAAGTGCAATGTGGATGTGTGCGATGTCAATGCCTTCATCCTTGGCGAGCATGGAGACAGCCAGGTACCGATCTGGAGCCGTGCAACCATCGGCGGCAGCTCCGTGGAGAGCTTTCTGGCAGAGAGCGGACAGACCATCGATATGAATGAGATTGCGGAAAAAGCACGTGATTCAGGAGCAGAGGTTATCTCCTTAAAGGGTGCAACATTCTATGGAATCGCCATGAGCGTATCCCGTATTGTGGAAGCAATCGCGGAGGATGAGAATGCCGTTCTTCCTGTGGCACATGTGCTGGATGATGAGTTTGCCGACTGGAGCGGCGTTGCCATCAGTATGCCCTGTGTACTGAACCGCAACGGAATCGTAAAGACTATTAAGATCCCGTTCAGCATCCGGGAGCAGGAGGCCATGGATTCCTCCACAAAGACTCTGAAAAATTTCCTGGGAAAGGTTCTGGAAAAAGAGGAAAAGAAGTAAGAAGCAGATATGGAAGTAAAACAGGGAATCGGCGGGGATAAAAAATTCTTAAGGATTTCCTAAAATGAAAATAAAATACCATTCAAATTAAGCCTTCTGCTTTCCAGCAGGAGGCTTTTGTGATATGATGGAACCATTCAGAGCGAAGCGGAATCGAGCGAGATTCTGAATCGGTATAAGGAAACAGTGAGGCGGGGGAAATCAAACAGGATTTATTTAACGGGGGTGCGTGATCAGGTTCAGTTTATGAAATGTCTACGGGGGACTTACGGACGATACGGACAGAAAGGGTACGATGAACGGACGAAAAGCTTGGAAAGAGAAAAGCCGCAGGATGATGAAGGCGCATTACTGGAGAGTTGTAGCAGTCAGTTTTCTTGTTGCATTTCTTGCGGGGAACTACAATGGAACTTTTACGGCAATCCTGTCGTATGATTCCTCGAAGGAACTTGTCAATGTGATCCAGGAGAATATTCTTCCGGATCTGGATAATTATCAGGGGAAAAGTCTTCATGAGATCCTGATTCCGGATTTTGAAAAGAAAAGTCTGGAGGTGGAAGCCTATATTGCCAACAGTCCTTATCAGCGGGGCGTGTTTGCATCACTGTTCAATCACAGTATGGCAACCGGCTCTGTATTTTCCGGTATCATTGCCATGCTATTGAGACCGGTGTTAAAGGGACACTGGTATGCATTGTTTTCGGCGGCAGCCGGAGTGGTGCTTCTTATGCTCTGGTGGTGCTTTGTGCGGAACGTTATCCTGGTGGGAAGCTGCCGCTTTTATCTGGAGCTGGTTACCTATGAGCAGACGGGAGGCAGCCGGATCTTTTTTCTGTACCGGATCCGTCGAGTCTGCCGGATCGTCGGAGCCATGCTGCGGAGGTACCTTTATCAGTGGCTCTGGTCGCTGACCATTATAGGCGGATGGATCAAACACTATTCCTACATGATGGTGCCATATCTTCTGGCGGAGAATCCGGAGCTTACGGGAAAGAAGGCCATTGCTGTTTCCCGGGAGATGATGAATGGCCATAAGCGGGAGGCCTTTTTACTGGACTGTTCGTTTCTGGGCTGGATCCTGCTCAGTATTGTTACACTGGGGCTGGTGAATATGCTCTATACCAATCCGTACCGCGCCGGGGCAAAAACCATGTTTTATCTGGAGCTTCGGGAGCGGGCATCGGAGGAACAGGCATCGTATGCCTGGGCATTTACTGACCGTTTTTTGACAACACCGCCCACGGAAGAGGAGCTGCGGGCAGGGCTCTGCCGTGCGGCAGCCATGGCGGACCGGCCGGACTGGCAGGAGCTGGTGCAGCAGACGAAAGAGCAGCCGGTCGCGGTTTCGGGGACTTATCCCGGCGTTCTGTATTTTCTCCGGGCGGGACAGCCCATCCGGTTTCCTCTGGATTATCAATGCTGTTACGGACTGACCGGGCTGATCCTGTTATTTTTCCTGTTTTCCGGGATCGGCTGGCTCTGGGAGGTGGCACTCCATCTGATCCAGACCGGGCAGATCGTGAACCGTGGTGTGCTCCATGGCCCGTGGCTTCCCATTTACGGCTTCGGCGGCGTGCTGGTCCTTGTGGCATTGAAAAAAATCCGGAATCATCCGGTGGCAACCTTCCTTCTGTCCATGCTTCTTTGCGGAATTCTGGAATATGCGACCAGCTATGTACTGGAGCAGATCCACGGCGGTGTGCGCTGGTGGGATTACAGTGGCTATTTTCTGAATCTCAACGGGCGGATCTGTGCCGAGGGACTGGTGATTTTCGGGCTGGGCTGCTGTGCGTTTATCTACATTCTGGCACCGTTTTCCATGACAAGGCTGATCTGGAGGATTCCCTTTCGGGTGCGGGTGGTGCTGTGTGTGATCCTGATCTGCGCATTTGCAGGTGATTTCATTTATACAAGAGGCTGTCCCAATGTGGGTGCGGGAATCAGCAAAGAGATAAAATCCATGCTTTAGGAGGAAAACCGATGCGGTTAAGTGATATCAGAACGTATAAGCTCAATGTGGAGACCTCGGGCGGCGGGGAGGATTTTCTCCGGGAGGATACGGATCTTTCCGTGGACGGAGAGGAGCTTCTTCATGCAGCAGTGACCTGCGGGATCCCGGAGGAGATCCTGCTCCAGGAGGATCTTCAGGGAGCACTGAGACGCCGGATCTTTATGATGGAATATGCCCTTGACGGGAATGGTGAATATCTCCAGAAATCCCACCGGATCCTGGAGCTGGACGAAAATATCCGGGCCATGATCTCCTATTATCTGGGACGGTACATGACAAAGCTTATCGGCACACGGTTTTACGGAATTCCGTTTCTTGTGCCGGTGCAGCAGGTCTGCGGCTCCAATCTCCGGTTTCACGGAAAGCGCCGTTCGGATCTTCTGGGCTATCACACAGGTACCTACAGCGTCTGGGAGGCCATCGGCCGCAGCAATAACAGTGGGAAAGCACTGGAGAGCGGCTGCCGCCAGGGCGGGGAGATCCTGACTGTTAACGGAAACGCTCCGGAGAAGGCGGCCGCCTGCATGACCTATTATGGCGCCAGATGCCTTTCGGTACGGTTAAAGGACGCCGAGCCGGCTAAGGAGGGACTGGAGCTTCAGTTTTCCGAAGCGGCTTATTTTACGGCCTATTATGACCAGGTGTACCGTCTTCTGGCTCAGTGCTACGAACGGGAATCGATCCATAACCGTCTGGCCCTCGGCGAGGAGCGGATCGAGGCGGAGGTTGAGATTTCAGAAGGCCGCCGGCTGTGCGTCGGAATGCCGAGAAGGCTGTTTTTTGCGCTTCGTGAGGGGGATGAGGCAGCGGTCTGTGCAGAGGCATTAAAGAAGCGGGAGGCCAATACGGAGTCTCATGTGGAGGGCTATCTGGGGGCAGACGGGATATCCGTGCGATTTACGGAATCGAAGCGGAAGAGCGGTCGGTACTAAAATCCCTAAAAATACCTATTGACTTCATGGGAAAAGGATGCTATACTACGAACCAATCAAGCGAAACCGTTTATTGAAAAACTGATCTGAAATAACCGTCAACCGGGAAGTTGCCAAAAGGTAATTTCCCGGTTTCATTTTATATTTTGAACTTTATTAGAGCGAAGAATTATCGAATTGCAGTAAAAGGACTTCGTATGTCGAAAGTCTTTTTGATATCCCGAAAGGGCAAAAGGAGGAGTATTATGAAAAAAAGAACACGGTTTATGGCAGCAGTTCTGGCGGGGGTCATGTCCCTCAGCCTGGCAGCGTGCGGAGGCTCGAAAACCTCCGGAAGCAGCTCCGGCAGCTCTGAGCTGGCAACCGGAGAGGCGGGAACAAAAGCAGCCTCGTCTTCTTCCTCCGGAACGGAGGCAGGCGGCAAGACAGTTACTATAGCAATCACCAACGCCTGGGCGAGCTGGTGCCCCTATTTCGATTCCGGAAACTATACGGACATTGTATCGGATCAGCTCTATGACCGTCTCTGGGTGACGAAAAAGGACGGAACGGTAGAACCGAGGCTGGCGGAGAGCTATGAGGTGGCTGATGACCACACCAGCATGACGATCCACCTGAATCAGAAGGCAAAGTTCAGTGACGGAGAGCCGGTGACTGCAGACGATGTGGTATTCAGTGCAAAGCTGGATACCAATCCGGAGTTCAATTCGGTGAAGCGGGATCAGATGAAGTATGTAAAGGGAACCACCTCCGGCGGTGTCTGCGAGGATGAAGCGTCCTTCGGATTTGAGAAGGTGGACGATTATACCGTAAAGATCACGTTCAAGGAGGCAATGAATGAGCTTCCGTTCCTGACCATGATGAACCGGTATTTCTATGTGGTTCCGGAGCATATTTACGGACAGTATACCATGGCAGAGCTTAATGAAGCCCAGACCTGGAAGGATAACATGGTCGGCTCCGGTCCGTTTATTTATGAATCCTCCATCGACGGCGAGCGGGTCGAAATGGTAAAAAATGAGGATTACTTCCTCGGGGCACCGGATATTGACCGCCTGGTGCTGCGCGTGGTAGAAGGCAGTCAGCTGTTATCCGGTCTCCTGAGCGGCGAGGTCGATGTCATTGCCGGAGCCGGTGTGGCGTCTCTTCCCCTTTCTGACTGGCCGGCAGCTCAGGAGGACGAAAACCTGGATACAGCGTCCATCTCCAACTTTGCATACCAGTCCATGATCATCAACACTACCAGCGACAAGATTCCCAATGCGGAATGCCGGAATGCGCTGAATATGGCCATCAACCGCCAGGCCATCGTGGATAACCTGCTGGAAGGCGAGGGTACGGTTTTATATGCACCGTTCTCCAATGAGCATCCCTTTGTAGATGGGTCCAAGCTGAATCTTCCCACATACGATCCCGAAAAGGCGAAGGTACAGCTGGAGGAAAACGGTTTTGATTTTAACCAGACACTGGAGCTGATCGTTCCCACCGGAAATGAAGTACGGATCCAGTCTACCGTTCTGATCCAGCAGGATCTGGAAGCCATTGGCGTAAAGACCAACATTACTCAGTATGATTTCCCGACCTTAATGCAGATGATGCGGGACGGCGACTATGATCTCGGTATGTGCGGTTCTGCCGGCGGCATCGATCCCACCGAGCCTCTGGGCTGGCTGAATAATGAAGGAACGACCAATTTCCCCTGCATTCAGTATACGGATTATGTAGATTTGTTTACAGCAACAAACAGCATTCTGGATATGACCGAGAAGGAAGAAGCATATGTACCGGTATGGCAGTATGTACTGGACGATTCGGCCGTATGCTACCTGTACTCTTCCAATGCACTGGTAGCCAACAGCAAGCGTATCAGCGGAATTGATTATGATACCGCAATGCAGCTGAACTGGTGCGCATGGAAGTGGACCGTCAGCGAGTAAAGCATCCGGAAGAAACGTGAATAAAGCTCCCTCCGGGGCATGGCTGGAAACAGCCGGCTTCGGAGGGAGTATGTTGTTTCATAGGAAAGAGCATCCGATGAAACAAAAATGCGTTTTACAGGGAAATTTTTTTTCACGAAAATTGCTGCTTCTGAGAATAGCTGAAAATTTTGAATGTCAAAAAAAATTATCAGAAAAAATCACAAAAGCAAAATAATTCATGGACAGAAAGGTAAGGGAGATGATATTCTCTTGTTATATGAAGTGACAGAGATTGTGGGGACTGTGTTGCTTCAGACAACGATTAAAGGAGGATGTGTATGAGAAAACAAGGGCGTATTATGGCAGCAGTATTGGCGGGGCTGATGATCTTTGGCATGGCAGCTTGCGGCGGTGGCGGAAAGAAGAATGACACCGCGAATGGTTCAGCGGGCGGGACAAAGGACGCTGCCGCAGCTGACAAGACGAGCGGCGGAGAAACGATGGTCACGGTGGCGATCACCAATGCCTGGGCCAGCTGGAGTCCCTATTTTGACTCCGGAAACTATACAGATATGATCTCTGATCAGCTTTATGACCGTCTCTGGGTGACAAAAAAAGACGGAACGGTGGAGCCGAGACTGGCAGAAAGCTATGAGGTGGCCGAGGATCATGCCAGTATGACAATCCATCTGAACAAGAATGCGAAGTTCAGTGACGGAGAGCCTGTTACCGCGGATGATGTGGTTTTCAGTGCAAAGCTGGATACCAATCCGGAGTTTAATTCGGTGAAGCGTGACCAGATGAAGTATGTAAGAGGAACAAATGCCGGCGGCGCCTGTGAGGATGAAGCATCCTTCGGATTTGAGAAGATCGATGATTATACCGTAAAGCTGAGCTTTAAGGAAGCCATGAATGAGCTGCCGTTTTTAACTATGATGAACCGGTATTTTTACGTGGTTCCGGAACATATCTACGGACAGTATACGATGGCAGAGCTCAATGAAGCGCAGGTCTGGAAGGATAATATGGTCGGCTCCGGTCCGTTCATTTATGAATCCTCGATTGACGGAGAACGGATCGAGATGACAGCAAACAAGGATTATTTCCTTGGTGCACCGAAGATCGACCGCCTGGTTGTCCGTGTAGTAGAGGGAAGCCAGCTGTTATCCGGACTTATGAGTGAAGAGATCGATGTGGTGGCCGGTGCCGGTGTGGCATCCCTGCCGCTTTCCGACTGGCCTGCTGCTCAGGAGGATGAAAACCTGAATACAGTGTCTATGTCCAATTTTGCTTATCAAGGTATGATCATCAATACCACCAGTGATAAGATTCCCAACGCCAAGTGCCGGAATGCGCTGAACATGGCGATCAACCGCCAGGCGATCGTGGATCATCTGCTGGAAGGAGAGGGCACGGTTTTATATGCACCCTTCTCCAATGAACATCCCTTTGTAGATGAATCCAGGCTGGATATGCCTGTGTACGATCCGGAAAAGGCAAAGGCACAGCTGGAAGAGAATGGGTTTGATTTCAGTCAGACATTAGAGCTGATCGTGCCCACCGGAAATGAAGTCCGGATCCAGTCCACCGTTCTGATCCAGCAGGATCTGGAAGCTATCGGTGTGAAAACCAATATTACCCAGTATGATTTCCCGACCCTGATGCAGCTGATGCGTGGGGGAGATTACGACCTTGGTATGTGTGGTTCTGCCGGCGGAATTGATCCTACCGAGCCTCTGGCATGGCTGAATAATGAAGGAACCACCAACTTCCCCTGTATTCAGGGACCGGAGTATGTGAACCTGTTTGCAAAGGCGAGCAGTATTCTGGATGTAAAGGAACAGGAGGATGCCTATGTAGAGGTATGGCAGTATATCCTGGATGATTCGGCGGTATGCTATCTGTATTCTTCGAATGCACTGGTAGCGAATAATAAGCGGGTTGTCGGAGTTGACTATGATACCGCAATGCAGCTGAACTGGTGTGCATGGACCTGGACGGTCAATGAGTAAAAGACAGTCGAAAGTAATTCCCTCCGGGGACTGAGGGCAGGAACGAGGAGACAACAGATGGAGACAGAAGTGCGGAGCAGAGTGGTGCTGATTCCCTGTGATACGTATGAAGAAGAGACGGTATATGAACGGCTGAAGGCAGGAGTTGCGCTTCTGGGAGGCATGGAGCAGTTCGTGAAGCCGGAGGATAAGGTACTGTTAAAGCCTAATCTGGTGCGGAAGGCGGAGCTGTCCAGAGCCGTTGTGACGCATCCGGCGGTCATGGGAGCCGTGGCAAGGCTGGTGCGGGAGGCCGGAGTAAAAACTGTCACGGCAGGCGATTCCTGCGGCTTCGGTGAGGCAACGGCAGCAGCGGCAGAGGTTGGTATGGATCGGATCCTGCAGAAGTATGAGGTGCCGGTGGTGGATTTTTCCGGTGCCGGACTGATCCCCTATGAGGCCGGGGTTCAGGCGAAAGGCTTTTATCTTTGCAGGGAAGTGCTGGAGGCCGATGCTCTGATCAATGTCTGTAAAATGAAAACTCATGCGCTGGAGCGCGTGACCGGAGCCGTGAAGAATCTGTACGGCTGTATTTATGGCCTTCATAAGGCCAAAGGACATACCTGCTTTCCGGGTGCCGACAGCTTTGCCCGTCAGCTCATCGACCTGAATCGGTTTGTAAAGCCGCGGCTTGCCATTATGGACGGAATTATTGCCATGGAAGGGAACGGGCCCACCTCCGGGGACCCGAGCCCCATGAAGGTACTGCTGGTGTCGGCAGATCCGGTGGCACTGGACAGCGTTTACTGTCGTCTGATCAATCTGAAGCCGGAGCTGGTTTCAACCAATTATCATGGAGAAAAGATGGGGCTGGGGCATTACCGTGACAATGAGATCGAGGTGGCAGTTCCGGGAGAGGGAGTGATCGCTCCGGAAGATTTACTGGAGCGGTACGGAAATCCGAACTTTAACGTAGATCGGAAGCTGGTGCGGACCGGGAAATGGGTGAAGCTGGACCGGTTTTTGAAGCTGTTCCAGAAGAAGCCTTACATTGATCCGGGAAAATGCGTCCGATGCGGAATCTGTGTGGAAAGCTGCCCGGTGGACGGAAAGGCTGTGAGGTTTTCCGGTGGACGGAAAAATCCGCCGGTCTATGATTATAAAAAATGTATCCGGTGCTTCTGCTGCCAGGAAATGTGTCCCCATAAGGCGATACAGGTGAAGTAGGGAAAGGGAAAATTAAAAACGAAGAAGAGGAAAAGAGTATGGTTTCTGTGAAAATTTATGCAGGAATCATACTCTTTTTTGGGTTTCTCTTTGTACAAAATACAAAAATCGACTTTAATTTTTGGAGCTAAAACGATGAAATCTAAAGTTTGTATATGCTATGATTGTCTCAACAAAAGTTGTGCAATATAACCACAAAGAAGTGGAAAAAGCAAAAATAATTAGATAATTTTGCGGTATTAGTTGCGCAAATAAGCAAAAGGAGAGGAAAAATGAAAAAGCTTTACGGAATTGTAACTGCGATGGTAACACCTTTTAACAAAGATGAAACCATTCGTGTGGAAGCAATCAGACAGCATGTGGATTTCCTGATTGAAAAGGGTGTGAATTGTTTATATCCTCTTGGTACGACGGGAGAGATGATGCTTCTGAATGTGGAGGAGCGGAAGCTGGTGGCAGAAACGGTTGTAGATCAGTGTGATCACAGAATTCCGGTCTTTATCCATGTAGGTGCAATGAAGACAAAAGATGCCTGTGAGCTGGCGCGTCACGCACACGAAATCGGAGCGGACGGTGTTGGAGCAGTGACGCCGGCATTCTTTGGGGCAACAGAGACTTCTCTGTATGATTATTATGCAGCAATTGCAAAGAGCGTGCCAGAGGATTTTCCGATTTATCTTTATAATATTCCTCAGTGTTCATCCAATGATCTTCCGGTTTCTGTTGCAGACAAACTGGCCAGAGATTTTAAGAACATTGTCGGAATCAAGTACAGCTTTGCAGATATGTGCCGGACATTGGAATATCAGAAGGTAAATGACGGAAAATTTTCCGTTCTTCACGGCTGTGACAAACTGGTCAATGCATTAATGGCAATGGGATGTGACGGTGTTGTTTCCGGTGTTTCCAGTGTATATCCGGAACTGTTTGTGGCCGTATATCAGGCATGTCTCCGCGGTGACTGGGAGGAAGCCAGAGAAAAACAGCGTCTTGCAAATCAGGTTGTAGACATTTTGAAGGGCGGAGCAAGCATGGGACATTTTAAAGAAGGCATGAAGCTTCGCGGAATTGATGCCGGATATGTAAGAGAACCGCTTCACAATCTTACGGCGGAAGAAATCAATGAGATGAAGAAGCAGCTGGCGGCAATCGGACTTCAGTAATCTGTTAGGTGTGTGCAGTGCACATTTAAATAGGTACAGGGGAAAACTGTACCGGAACAAAAGGAGGATAAAGATATGAAGAAAGCAGTATCCCTGTTATTGGCCCTTACCATGGCTCTTTCCCTTACTGCCTGCGGAGGCTCCAAGGATGCGTCAAAGGATACCCAGAGCGGAACTAAGACGGCTTCCGGCGAGAATTCTGGCGGAGATGCAGAGACCATTAAGATTGGTTTATGTCAGCCTTTTACCGGTTCTGTTGCAGTAGCCGGTGAGTATTCCAGAAGAGGTGTGGATCTTGCGGTTGAGCAGATCAATGATGCCGGCGGCTTTGAGGTCGGCGGAAAAATGTACAAGATCGAAATCGTAGAAGAAGACAATGAAGGAAAGCCTGAGATCACGAACAATGCATACAACAAGCTGATCGGTCAGGATAAGGTAAAGGCTATCATCGGACCGGATGCCAGCGGGCCCCTGATTTCGGCAGGTCCTCTTGCAACAGCAGCAAAGGTTCCGGCGATCGGAACAACCTCTTCCAATCCGGACTGTACGACCGTTGGTGGCGAGTATGTATTCCGTGCGTGCTGGATCGACAGCTTCCAGGCAGTTGTTTGTGCGAAGATGGCTTCCGAAACGTTGAAGGCAAAGAAGGTAGCAGTCCTTTACAGTAATGCAGATGATTATTCTTCCGGTCTTGCGACAAATTT
>CAKRJM010000055.1 GCA_934351765.1 uncultured Lachnospiraceae bacterium
GTGAGGAGAAGGTTGCAGTTGTGCCTGGAACAGCCTTCGGTGCCTGCGGAGAAGGCTTTGTCCGGATTTCGTATGCGTACTCACTGGAGGCGCTGAAGGAGGCGCTGGGAAGACTTGCGGACTTTGTGAAAAAGCTGGAGGCAGAATAATGGCCTACGGAACAGAGCGCGGTCTGGATCATAAACCGGAATGTCCGGCCGGAGGGATGAATATCGTCCTTCTGGAGCCGGAAATGCCGGCTAACACTGGAAATATCGGACGGACCTGTGTGGCAACGGGAAGCAGGCTCCATCTGATCGAGCCGCTGGGCTTCCAGATCAATGAGAAGATGCTGCGGCGTGCAGGACTGGATTACTGGGACAGCCTGGATGTGACGGTATATGATAATTTTGAGGATTTTCTGGAGAAAAACCCGGAAGCGAGAACGCGGATCTATATGGCGACCACCAAGGCGCCTCATGTGTATACGGAGGTGTCCTATGAGCCGGGAGCGTATCTGATGTTTGGAAAGGAAAGTGCCGGAATCCCGGAGGAGATCCTGAAGGAGCATCAGGAAACAGCAATCCGGATCCCCATGCTGCCGGAGATCCGGTCGTTAAATCTGGCAAATTCGGTGGCGGTGGTGCTTTACGAAGCCCTGCGCCAGAATGCCTTTTCGCACATGGAGCTGATGGGAAAGCCCAGGAGCTTTGAATGGAAATAGAAGAATAAAAAACCTGTGCCGGGGGGACACAGGTTTTTTTGGTTATGGAATCTAATTGGATCGTTAAACGATCGAAAGGGGCAATTAGATGGTGGTCACAGCTTCTGTGACTTTCCGGTTTTTATTATATCGGAAAACCTGTTAAGATAGTGACAGAAAATAAAAAATACGCGTTAAGAAAGCGTTAAGAAAACGATGAGGAACAAAACGCGGACAGCAGAAGCGGAGCTTTTTACTGTGGAGACTCCATCATGCGGTAGCCGACGCCAAGCTCTGTCTGAATGTATTTGGGGCTGGCAGGATTCTGCTCCAGCTTCCGGCGGATGTTGGCCATGTTGACGCGGAGAATCTGGTTGTCATTGACGGCATAAGGTCCCCAGATCTGGCGGAGAATGTAATCATAAGTCAAAACCTTTCCGGCATGCTGGATGAGAAGCACCAGGATCTTGAACTCGATCTGGGTGAAATGGACTTCTTTCCCGGCCAGAGTGATCAGGCGTTTATCCAGATCCACCGTCAGATCACCGACGGTGTAGACTGTGGCAGCCGGAGTTCCTGAAGCTGTAACCATCTGGTCGGCATGGCGCAGGGCTGTCCGGATCCGGGCAGTCAGCTCGGAGATCCCGAAGGGCTTTGTAATGTAATCATCGGCGCCCAGATCCAGCGCATGGACTTTTTCGGCCTCATGGGTTCTGGCGGACACAACGATGACCGGTGTACGGCACCACTGGCGGATGGAGGCTAAAAAGTCCAGACCGTCCATATCGGGAAGTCCGAGATCCAGAAGAATCAGGTCCGGCCCGTAGGACGCGATCATGCTTTTTGCCTGGCTGGCAGTTCCGGCCACCAGCGTGTGGTAATCGTTGGAATGAAGAATGGTCGTCATAAAGTTACAGATACTGGTTTCATCCTCAACAATGAGGATCGTTCGTTTATGATTCATGGGGTACCTCCTGTGCAGATGGAATGGATAGGGGCAGGCCGAACTGGAAAAGAGCGCCGCCGGTGGGAATGTTTTCGCCCCGGAAGAAGCCATGGTGCGCTTTTACAATGCTCTGGCAGACGGAAAGGCCAATTCCCAGCCCTCGGGTGGAATCCTTGCTGGCAGATAAGGGTTTCTTTCCGCCGCTCCTTAGCATGTCCAGAACCTCGGCAGAAAGTCCCCGTCCCTGATCGGCAACGGAAAAAACGGCATATCTGACGGTCTGTTCGCTGTCCTTCGGTTCTTTTCCCTGTTCGGTCAGGGCTTCGACTGAGACGGTCAGACAGATGTGCTTCGTATCGCCGGAATGGCGGATGGCATTTTCCAGAAGGTTGATCAGCACCTGTTCAATGAGAATGGGGTCCATGGGAACAAATAAGAGGTCATCGGGAACACGCGCTTCCACAGAAAGAGAAGGGTAACGCTTCTTTGTCTGGAGAATGGCTTCGGCTACCAGCTCCTCGACCGCCTCCTCTGTTTCTTTTAAAGCGGCGCTGCCGTCGCTCAGCTTTGTGACGGTAAGCAGGTTCTCGATCATGCGGATCAGCCATTCGGAATCATCGCGGATATCCTCCAGGAGCTTTTGTCCGTTATCGGAAAGCTGCTCGGAAGAATCAGACAGCAGAGCGGCGCTGGAACCGAAAATGGATGTCAGTGGTGTCCGCAGGTCATGGGAGATGGCCCGGAGCATATCGCTGCGGATCTTTTCCTGCTCAGCTAACATGCGGATCTCCTGCTGTTCCTCAGAAAGACGCTGGTTGACCTCCAGAAGATCCTTTGCCTCCTGTTCCCGTTTCCGGGCAAGCTCTGTCTGTTTTTTTGCCTGGGAGGTCAGTGCACAGATCACTGTGGAGATCATGAGCAGAGCCAGAAAGGAGACAGGATAGCCGCTCAGCGTAAAATTAAACTGAGAAAATGGATAGGTGAAAAAATAGTTGATGCAGAACATGCTGACCAGCGAGGCGGCCAGACCATAAACATAGCCTCTGGTGGTCCGGCAGATTAAAACAACTGCCAGGACGAAGACCAGGGCAGAGTTGTTTTCCGAACCGCTCAGGGGGCGCAGCAGGCTGCTTACCAGAAAAGCGCCTGCCAGGAGCCCCGCAGTTTTCAGAAGGTCTTTGATGGAAAAATCAGAGGATTTCATAAACTCGCTTCCTTATTGATTGCTGTTTCCATTGCCGGAGGCCTTCGGCAGGGTGAAAATGAATTCGGTGCCGATCCCTTCGGTACTGATCACATCGATGTTTTCGTTATGGGCGGTGAGGATTTCCTTTGTGATGGAAAGCCCCAGACCTGTTCCTGTCCGGTCCTTTCCGCGCGAGGAGTCGGACTTGTAGAACCGGTTCCAGATCTTTTTCATGCTGTCCTTCGGAATCCCGATCCCGCTGTCCTTGACAGAGGTAAAGATCTTTTCATGCTTTTCGTAGGTGGCGATCCAGATGGTGGAATTCGGGCGGGAGAACTTGATGGCATTGTCCACCAGATTGTAAAGCACCTGCTGAATCTTTCCCATGTCTGCCTGCACATAGAAAGTGCGTTCAGAAAAGATCAGGTCAAAACGGATCTGCTTCGGTTTACAGATGCCCTCGAAGGCAGCTACCGTGTCGCGGATCACCTGATTTAAGTCAAAGGTGGTGATGTCCAGAAGATTTCCCTTGGAATCCAGACTCTGGAGAGCAAGGGTACTGGAGGTGAGCTTCGTAAGCCGCTCCGTTTCGGAGATCACCAGCTTCATGTATTTTTCATGGAGCTCCGGAGGGATCGTTCCGTCGATCATGGCCTCCAGATAGCCTTTGATGGAGGTTAAAGGCGAACGGAAGTCATGGGAGACGTTGGAGATGAATTTTCGCTGGTCTGCCTCTTTATTGCTCAGCTCATGGGCCATGTAGCCAAGGGTGTCTGCCAGGTAGCCGATCTCGTCCTCAGAATGGAGGGCCAGCTTGTAATTTAAGTTGCCGGCAGCGAACTCGTTGGCGGCGCGGGTGATCTTCTTTAAAGGCTGAAGAATACTTTTCCGTATGATCCAGAGAATCACAAACGAAAGCAGAAAGATCACCAGAAACGTGATGTAGATAATATTCAGGATCTGATCACGCACTTCATAGATCCCGGTCAAGGACTGGTGGAGCACCACATAGCCATAAGTATTGAAGTTGGCGGAGATGGGGGCGGTCACGCTGAGCATGGAATCCTCGAACATTCCATAATAATCGCCGATAACATAACGGCCCCGTCCCTGGTCAGAGGGATCGAAGGCTTCAATGACCGAACCGGCTGGAATATCATCGGTACGGTAAACGATGGTTCCCTCGGCTTTCACGATCCAGATATCCACATCGAAGGTGGAGCTGATGGAGGTAAGCTGGGAATTCAGCGGGTCTGCGGCAGTGATAGTGCTGCCGTAGCGGTCACGGCAGCTGTCGGCGATCATATTTGCTTCATTATACAGCTGATCCGCCCGGTCCCGTTCCAGATAACGGAGTGTCATGTTGGACGAAAAGAAGGCGATGGAGAGAAACCCGAGGATACCGAAGATCAGATAACCGATCAGGATCTTCACATAAAGAGAAATTCTCATCGTTTCACCTCGAATTTATAACCGATGCCCCAGACCGTAGAAAGCTGCCAGGAGGGATGGGGATGATCGCTCAGCTTTTCCCGGAGGCGCTTGATATGGACATCGACGGTTCTGGTGTCGCCGGCATATTCATAGCCCCAGATATGATCCAGAAGCTGTTCTCTTGTGAATACCTGATTGGGAGAGGAAGCAAGGAAATAGAGAAGCTCCAGCTCCTTCGGCGGCATTTCCACCGAATGTCCCATGCAGATCACCGAGTAGTTGGTCAGGTTTACAATGAGATCCGGGTATTCCACAAACTGTCCCTGCTGTGTGGGAAGCTCCGCCGGGACGGGGGCAGCAGGAACCGCACGCCGCAGCACGGCTTTGACTCTTGCCACCAGCTCCTTGGAGTCAAAGGGCTTGATGATATAGTCGTCGGCGCCCAGCTCCAGTCCGAGAACCTTGTCAAAGACCTCGCCCTTGGCAGACAGCATGATAATGGGAATGGACGATTCCTTTCGGAGTTCCCGGCAGACCTGGTAGCCGTCGATACCAGGCAGCATAAGATCCAGAAGGATCAGATTCGGATTGAATTCCGGAACAGCCTGGAGCGCCGATTCGCCGTCATGGACGATTCTGGTGTCATAACATTCCTTTAAGAGATACAGGGAGATCAGCTCCGCAATATTTTCGTCATCATCAACGATCAGGATTTTCTGTTTGGAAGCCATAAATTCCTCCTATTTTATGATGGATTCAGAATCAGGAACAGTCGCTTTGCCTGATAAATTTTTATTCCTTCAGTTCTGCTACCGTTACGCCTGCGCCGCCCTCTCCGAACTCGCCGAGCCGGTAGGAGGCCACGTGTTTGCTGCGCTTCAGATACTGGTGAACTGCTTTTTTCAATGCGCCGGTGCCGCGTCCGTGGATCACACGAACCTGTCCCAGATGGGCCAGCCAGGCATCGTCAATATATTTATCCAGCTCCGGAATGGCCTCGTCGGTGGTCTTTCCGATAAGATTGATCTCCGGAGAGATGGAAATGGACTTGGACATGCCGATGGAGCCGGAAGAACTCTTCTGTCGGGGCTTTTTAGAGCCGAGAGAGCCGCCCGGAGTACTGATGGTATCCTCATCGAGAAGCTCCAGATCTTTAATGTTGACCTGAGAGCGGAGGATTCCCATCTGGACATACAGATCGCCCCTGGCATTGGGCAGGGTGCTGACGGTCCCCTTTAGATTCATGGACAGAACCCGGACAGAATCACCGATCTTGAATTCTTCGGCCTTATGAGCCTTTTTCGGCTTCTTTGCCTTCTGGGTCATATTGGAATTGACCTTATCAAGCTTTTCCCGGAGCTTCTGGCGTTCCTTTTCCAGCTCTTTATTGTTTCCGGCGGCCCCCAGCTTGTTGATGCGCCGGATGGTTTCATCAGCCGTTGCCTTGGCATCCGCAAGAATCCGTCTTGCCTCTTCGTTGGCGCGGGATAAGATTTTGTCCCGGCTTTCATCCAGCTTCGTTTCCTTTCCGGAAAGCCGTTCCTTTAAGGCTGCGGCTTCGGATTTATACCGTTCCGCTTCCTGGCGTTCCTTTTCCAGCTCAATCCGGCTTCGTTCCAGATCTGAAAGAAGATCCTCAAAAGCGGCATCCTCCTGGCCGATCCGTTTTCCGGCGTCTTCCACCAGAAAGGCGGGAAGCCCCAGCTTTTTGGAAATGGCAAAGGCATTGCTCTTTCCGGGAATTCCGATGAGCAGGCGATAGGTGGGACGCAGAGTTTCCACGTCAAATTCACAGCTTGCGTTTTCCACCCCGTCGGTGCTGAGGGCAAACACCTTCAGCTCGCTGTAATGGGTGGTTGCCATGACACGAACCTTCATGTTATGAAGGAAGGTCAGAATGGAGATGGCGAGGGCGGCGCCTTCGGTAGGATCCGTTCCGGCACAGAGTTCATCGAAGAGCACCAGACTGGAATCATCCGCCTGATCCAGAATGGAAACAATGTTGGTCATGTGGGCGGAAAAGGTACTGAGGCTCTGCTCAATGCTCTGTTCATCGCCGATATCGGCAAATACTTCTTTAAAAACGGCCAGCTCCGAGCCGTCGGAGGCGGGAATATGAAGCCCGCACTGTCCCATGACGGTAAACAGACCGACGGTCTTCAGGGATACGGTTTTTCCGCCGGTATTGGGGCCGGTAACCACCAGAAGGTCAAAATCTTTTCCCAGCTCCAGGGAGATGGGAACGACCTTTTTCGGATCAAGAAGCGGATGGCGTCCATGGTTGATCCGCAGGAATCCGCGGGTGTTAAACTTCGGCTCCGTACAATGATAATAGCTGGAAAGCTGCGCTTTCGCGAATACAAAGTCCAGGTGGGACAACAGCTCCAGATCAGATTCCAGATAAAGGGTCTGGGCAGCGGCCTGGCTGCTCAGGGATGCGAGAACGGCCTCGATCTCTTTCTTTTCCTGGATTTCCAGCTCCCGAAGCTCATTGTTCAGGCGGATCACAGCCATAGGCTCAATAAAATAAGTAGAACCGGAGGCAGACTGGTCATGAACCATGCCGGAGATCTGTCCCTTGTACTCGGCTTTTACCGGGAGACAGTAGCGTCCGTCTCTGGTGGTGATGACTGCGTCCTGGAGCCAGCTTCGGCTGCTGTTTAAGATCGAATTTAACTGAGTGTGGATCCGGTCGCCGGTGAGCCTTATGGAGCGGCGCACATGACGGAGTCCCGGACTTGCATCATCGCTCATTTCTTCTTCTGAAAGAATGCAGCGGGTGATCTCCTGATTTAACGGTGTCAGCGGTTCCAGCAGAGAAAAGGATTCACTTAAGCTGTCGCCTGTCCCGTTTTCATCGGCAGTCCGTCCATAGGATTTTACCCGCGCGGCGGCAGTCAGAAGGCCGGAGATCTGCAGCAGCTCCGCCATGCCGAGGCTTGCGCCAATGTTCAGCCGCCTGATGGAGCCGCGGATGTCACGGATTCCGGCAAAGGATACAGGCCCGTTGTGGACCAGGCGTGCAAAGGCGTCAGAGGTTTCTTTCTGTGCCAGGCGGATATCCTCGATGTGGGTCATGGGGGTTAAGCGGCGGCACAGCTCTTTTCCGGCTGCGCTTCCGGCGAATCCCGCAAGGATTTCCTTTATTTTTTCAAATTCCAAGATTTTTAATGCTTTCTGATTCATAGACACTCTCCTTGCCTGTTAGTATACCAGACTTTTCCCTGGTTTTGTTAAAAATTTGGGGGAAATGACTTCAAAAAAACGGGAATATCATCTATAATGAAGAGTAGTGCTTTAACCGGAGAACAGATCCGGAGTATTTTCAACTGACCGGGCGGACTTTCAGAAAGAATACGGCAGGGAGAAGATCTATGGCAGATATGAAGCGTGACGAAGAACAGAAAAAAGCAGAACAGCAGAAGAACAAATCAGCCGGCGGGAGAACTGCCTGGGAAACGGAAAGCGGGACGGGGCCGGAGGATTCCTTTGTCCGTGAACGCGTACTGAACCGGATGGAATCCAGAAGACGCCGGATACGCCGGGCCGGGCTTCTTGTGGCATCGGCGGCGGTGTTCGGCGCTGTTTCCTGCATGGTCTTTGTCCTTTTAAAGCCCCATGCGGAGCAGTGGTTTGCGAAAAAAGAACCGGAAACTCCAATCTATGTGCCACGTGATGAGGCGTCGGAGACCACGGAAGCGTCCACAGAAACAAAAGCGCCGGAGACCGTTTCCAGCGAAGAGGATCTGAAGGACGCAGTGGAGTCAGCGGTGGAATCCTATCAGTGGAGCGTATCGGACTACCAGAGTTTATACCGGGCGCTGAACAACGTTTCCGGCGAAGCAAACCAGGGAATCGTGACGGTAACAACCAGAACCCAGACAGCGGACGCCGACTGGTTTGATAATCCCATTGAGACCGAGGGAAAAAAATCCGGTCTTGTATGGAACATCACTGACAGCGAGGTGCTGATCCTGACTGCTTATCGGGCGCAGGAAAACGAGACAACTGTGGAAGTGACGTTCAGCGGCGGTGAAAGGGCAGCGGCAGTCGTGAAAGCAGCAGACGCCCATACAGGGATCGCCATTGTCAGCGTGCCTCTTTCCGATCTTGCTGAGACGGTTCGGGGGCGGCTGCGTGCCGTTCCGTTGGGAAACAGCATTGATGCCAGGGCGGGCCAGCCGGTGATCGTGGTGGGAAGTCCCAAGGATTATGTGGGATCTGTGGCTTATGGCATGCTGACCTATATCCGTTCCGGCGTTCAGAAAGAAGATATGGAAGTACGGCTGCTTTGTACCGATGTTTCCACCGGAGACGGAGCGAGCGGATTTGTATTAAATATGGATGGTGCGGTTATCGGCATGATCACTGACGAGACAACAGGAACCAATACTTCTGCTGTCGGAATCTCCGGACTAAAGGCTGCTATTGAGCGCCTTTCCAATGGGGGCGGCATGGCCTATGTGGGGATCATCGGTCAGGATGTGACACCAGATATCAGCGAGCAGCACAAAATCCCCAGGGGCGTATATGTTTCCGATGTGACCCTGGAGGGTCCTGCCTACAACAGCGGGATCCAGAATGGCGATGTGATCACGGAGGTGGACGGCGAGGAGGTCCTGACCGTGAAAATGTTCCAGGGCTGTCTGGAGACCAAAAACCCCGGACAGGATATGATCATTAAGGTACAGCGGGTCGGAAGAGACGGCTATACCCAGTTAGAATTTTCCGTTCACCTGGGAACCAGGTAGACGGCAGAGAGTTGAGGAAAAGACATGAAATATATTGAAACACTGCGTGAAGGAGAACGGGTCTCCGGTGTATATTTATGTAAAACAAAGCAGACGGCCAAAACGAAGGGGGGAAAGACGTATTATTCTCTGATCCTTCAGGACAAGACCGGAACCGTTGATGCGAAGATCTGGGAATTATCCGGCGGGATCGATCATTTTGAGCCATTGGATTATATTAAGATCGATGGCGATGTGACCAGTTATCAGGGAGCGATCCAGTTAAATGTACGGAGAGTTCGTCTGGCCTCTGAGGGCGAGTATGTCCCCTCGGATTATCTTCCTGTTTCCGATAAGGATATTGAGACCATGTACAGTGAGCTTCTGGCTTTTGTGAAGAGCCTGAAAAACGAGAAGCTGCGAACCCTGGCGGAACGGTTCTTTGTGGAGGATCCGGCATTTATTAAAACGTTTAAGGCTCATTCGGCAGCCAAGACGGTTCATCATGGATTTGTAGGCGGGCTTCTGGAGCATACCCTCAGTGTGGCAAAGCTCTGTGATTTCTACTGTACCCGTTATTCCGTGCTCAACCGGGATCTTCTCATCGCTGCAGCGCTGTTCCATGACATCGGAAAAACAAAAGAGCTTTCCGAGTTTCCGGAGAACGATTATACCGATGATGGCCAGCTTCTGGGGCATATCGTTATCGGAACCATTATGGTTGATGAGCAGATTAAGACTATTCCCGGCTTCCCGGCCAGGACGGCATCGGAGATCAAGCACTGTATTCTGGCTCATCATGGTGAGTTTGAGTATGGCTCTCCCAAGAAGCCGGCACTGGCAGAGGCCATGGCTCTTAATTTTGCCGACAACACGGATGCAAAGCTGCAGACTGTGACGGAACTGTTCCGCAGCAATGCGGACAATAAAGACTGGCTGGGATTCAACCGGCTTCTGGATTCCAATGTGAGAATGACGACAGATATATAAAAATAATAGGAGACCTGTTTTGGAGAAAAATCAGATATTTCAGACAATGATTGAAGATATGAGCGAACAGGGCGAGGGTATAGGCAGAGTTGATGGCTATACCCTTTTTATTAAGGATGCCATCATCGGAGACCGGATCGAGGGAAAGGTCATCAAGGCGAAAAAGACCTACGGCTTCGGCCGTCTCATAAAGATCCTGGAGCCGTCCCCGTTCCGCGTCACGCCAGCCTGTCCTTCGGCTGCGCCCTGCGGCGGCTGTCAGCTTCAGGCCATGGACTATGCCCGCCAGCTTCGCTTTAAAGAGGATAAAGTAAAGAATCACCTGATCCGTCTGGGAGGATTTCCGGAGGAAACCCTGCCCATGGAGCCCATTATCGGCATGAACGAGCCTTATCCCCTGCGGTACCGCAACAAGGGCCAGTTCCCCTTCGGACGTGCGAAAGACGGCCGGATCATCTATGGTTTCTACGCCGGCCGGACCCATTCCATCATAGAGACCGAGGACTGTCTTCTCGGCGCACCGGTGAACCGGGAGATTCTGGAAAAGATCCGTACCTTTATGGAAGAATATGCCATTGAGCCTTATGATGAGACTGCGCACCGGGGTCTGATCCGTCATGCGCTGATCCGTGTCGGCTGTCATACCGGCGAGATCATGGTATGTCTGGTCATTAACGGAAAGCATCTGCCCCATAGCGAAGCACTGGTGAAGAGTCTTTGTACCATTCCGGGAATGACTTCGATTTCCTTAAACATCAACTGCGAAAAAACCAATGTGATCCTGGGACGAGACATGGTCTATCTGAGTGGTACGCCCTACATTACCGACCGGATCGGTCCGCTGACCTATCGGATCTCGCCCCAGTCGTTCTACCAGGTAAATCCGCTTCAGACCGAGCGCCTTTATGGAAAGGCACTGGAATTCGCCGGCCTCACCGGCGCCGAGACTGTCTGGGATCTCTACTGCGGCATCGGCACCATCTCCTTATTCCTCGCCCAGAAGGCGAAGAAGGTCTACGGTGTTGAGATCGTTCCTGCGGCCATTGAAAATGCCCGCGAAAACGCCCGTTTAAATCACCTTGCCAACACCGAATTCTTCGTCGGCAGTGCCGAAGAAATCCTGCCGGAGTGGTATAAGTCCCACGGGGAACCAGCCGATGTCATTGTTGTTGATCCGCCCCGGAAGGGCTGCGACGCAGCCCTCTTAAATACCATGCTCGCCATGTGCCCCGCCCGGATCGTCTATGTCTCCTGCGACTCCGCTACCCTCGCCAGAGATCTGAAAACCCTCTGCGCCGGAGTCTATCGCCTGGAACGGGTACAGCCTGTAGATATGTTCCCCCAGGGAGTGCATGTGGAGACGGTGGTTTTGATGTCAAGAAAATAAAATCAAGTGCCAGAAAGCGGCGTATTTCCGGGCTTTTTGTAAGGTCAGCATCATCAGAGAAGCCTTGCGGAAAGCTCGGTTTTCTTATATGGAAACATATCTACTTGTCAGCCTGACCGAAGAAAAAGTGG
>CAKRJM010000056.1 GCA_934351765.1 uncultured Lachnospiraceae bacterium
TATTTTTGTTATCGTGAATGTGAAATCCGTACGATTTTATTATCTTCGGAAATCCGACTGGTGTCAACCGGGAATGAAAGAATCATTTCATGCCGGCCCGGGCAGCGGATCCGCGAAAAATACAGATATTCATCAGGATCTTTGTTCAATTGAAGGATGAGCCGGGGACATGGCTCAGAGCGGTGGTGGCGAAGCGGAAGAGCAGGGGAAACTATAAGGATAAAAGTAGGCATAAAGTAAGTGCGGATCTGAAAACAGCCGAACCCTGCTTTTGCGAGGTTCGGCTGTAATCAGGAGTCGTATTTACGATTACCGGTATTCTTCCGGCAGCATGGAAAGGATCACGTCCCTGGTATAAGCACCGAGGAACTTCTTCTGATCCTTTTCCAGTGTTTTGATGTCGATGGGCTTGCCGAAGGTGACGGTTACATGGCTCTTTTTGATCCATGGAATGTGCTTTTCGAAGATCTCTGCCGTTCCGGTCATGGCAACAGGAATGATCGGACAGCCGGTTTTTTCGGCGATCTTCATGCTGCCCTCCTTAAATTCCATCATGCCGGCGTCCTTGTTCCGGGTACCTTCCGGAAAGATCCAGATACTGATCCCGTGCTTGACCTTGTCGATTCCGGCAAGAATGGTCTTTAAGCCCTCTTTAATGTTCTTACGATCCAGGAAAAGGCAGTGGATATTTTTCATCCAGCGGCGCAGAAACGGAATTTTTTCCATTTCCTTTTTGGCAATGAAGCCGCATTCGCCCTTGATGAGCCGATAGCCGATCACGATATCGAAATAGCTCCGGTGGTTGCCTACATAGAGCACCGGCTGATCATCAGGGATATTTTCACGTCCAATCACATCAACCTTTGTACCGGACAGGAAGAGAATGATGCCGAATGCTTTCTGAACCAGCCAAAGGGAGCTTTTTGATTTTCGCTCCGGATTGAATCTTCCGATGATCCACTCCACAATAAGAGCAGGAGAAAAGATCACCAGAAAAAGGATCAGAAAGATGGCAACAAGAATCAGTCGTATCATGTGGTACTCTCCTTAGTTTTCTCCGTGGGTCATATGATCCACATCCTCCAGAAGGCTTGCCTTCAGCGCATAAAGCTTTGAGGAGAGATCGATATGGGCGCGGTGCGGGTTGGTCAGACGTTTTGCTTCCTCCCAGAGAGTATCCAGCTCCTGTCTGCAGATGGCCTGGATCTCCATAACGGAGGGAGAGGTGTAGATGCACTCGCCTTTTTTGAATACCTGAACCGGAAGCTCACGGATCGTGTAGCTGTTGGGCGCCAGATGCGTCTTTTTCCAGGTATCAATGGGGTCGAACAGCAGAAGCGGCTGGTCGCTGGAATATTCCTCATCCGTGAGGGCGATCATGTCGGCGATCATCTTATGGTTCTTCTTGTCATAGATCCGGTAAGTGGTCTTGTTTCCGGGGTTTGTAACCTTTTCCGTGTTTTCGGAAAGCTTGATCTTCGGAACAAAATCGTTGCTTGTCGGATCCTGAAGTGCTGCCAGCTTGTAAACGCCGCCGAAGGCAGGGCAGTCCTGGCAGGTGATCATCTTTGTACCGACGCCCCAGGAATTGATGGCTGCGCCCTGGGTTTTCAGACTGCTGATCAGGTTTTCGTCCAGGTCGCTGGAGGCAGAGATGATAGCATCATGGAAACCGGCAGCATCCAGCATTTTTTTAGCTTCCTTGGAAAGATATGCCAGGTCACCGCTGTCCAGACGGATTCCGTAGCCCTTTAAGGGAATTCCGGCGGCCTTCATCTCCTGGAATACCTGAATGGCATGGGGAACACCGGAGCGGAGTGTATCATACGTATCCACCAGCAGGATGCAGGCGGTGGGATAAAGCTTTGCATAGGTACGGAACGCGGTCAGCTCATCGGGGAAGCTCATGATCCAGCTGTGGGCATGGGTCCCTTTTACAGGTACATCAAAAAGCTGTCCGGCAAGAACGTTGGAGGTTCCGATACAGCCGCCGATCATGGCAGCTCTCGCTCCGTAGATTCCGGCGTCCGGCCCCTGGGCACGGCGCAGGCCGAATTCCATGATTCCGTCGCCCTGTGCGGCATGAACCACACGGAAGGTCTTGGTGGCGATAAGACACTGATGGTTAATGATATTTAAAATCGCCGTCTCCACAAGCTGAGCTTCCATAATGGGGGCAACAACCTTTACCAGAGGCTCACGGGGGAAGATGATGGTTCCCTCGGGAATTCCATAAATGTCTCCGGAGAATTTAAAGTTGCTGAGGTATTCAAGAAAGTCTTCATCGAAAAGACCGGTGCTTCTCAGATAATCGACCTCCTCTTTTCCAAAGTGGAGGTTTTTTACATAATCAATAACCTGCTCCAGACCGGCCATGATGGCAAAGCCGTTGCCGCAGGGATTGTCGCGGTAGAAGACGTCGAAAACAGCCGTCGGATTCGTACCGCCCTTGAAATATCCCTGCATCATGGTAAGCTCATACAGGTCTGTCATCAGCGTCAGATTGCGAGCACTCATAGTATCTCCTTTCGCCGGGGTTCTCCCGGTCTCTTTCAGTTAGTATGGGCAGAAAACCGAAACAGATTCTGATGTTCCGGTTCTAATTTTGCCCCTGATATCTTCTCATTATATCATAAAATAAATTTTACACAAGCATTACATAATGCACGACAGCTGACAAGACAGAAAAAAGAGAGATATACCAGAATCCAGACGGATGTGCTCTGTGACGCGACATGGATGTGAGGCGTTTCCGGAATGTTATCCTTCCTTTTCATGAAGCCAGGTTATACCTGTAATTCCATTCCCGTATACTCTCCCCGTGGAAAATCCAGAGGAAAACTTGAAAAAGGGCGAAAAATAAGATAGTATAAAAGATAACGCGGCGGCATGGCGCTGAACGTCTTGGAGCGCCACCCCAGGGATTAGAGATAAAGTGAGGGAAAACATATGGAATTTCAGGTTGCAGTGATTCCCGGCGACGGTATCGGACCGGAGATCGTTACAGAGGCCATGAAGGTGCTCGATCAGGTGGGCAGGGTTTATGGTCATCAGTTTCATTATAAGAAGCTTCTGATGGGCGGATGTTCCATTGACCGGTACGGTGTGCCGCTGACAGAGGAAACGCTGGAGGAGGCAAAGAACAGCGATGCCGTGCTGCTTGGAGCAGTCGGAGGAAACGTCGGAAACTCCCGCTGGTACAGCGGAGCGCCTAGTACAAGACCGGAAGCAGGACTTCTGGGGATCCGCAAGGGACTGGAGCTGTTTGCCAATATCCGTCCGGCGTGGCTGTATCAGGAGCTGGCAGAGGCCTGCCCCTTAAAGAAAGAAATCATCGGCGAAAAGGGCTTTGATATGGTCATCATGAGAGAGCTGACCGGCGGCCTGTATTTCGGCGAACGTCATACAACAACAGAAAACGGAATTCGCAAGGCCGTGGATACCCTGGTTTACGATGAGAATGAGATCCGCCGGATTGCCGTAAAGGGCTTTGAGATCGCAAGAAAGCGTTCCAAGAATCTGATCAGCGTGGATAAGGCCAATGTGCTGGATTCCTCCCGGCTTTGGAGAACCGTGGTGGATGAGACGGCAAAGGATTATCCCGAGGTGATCGTCAGCCATATGCTGGTGGACAATGCCGCCATGCAGCTTGTCATGAATCCGGCCCAGTTTGATGTGGTCCTGACGGAGAACATGTTCGGCGATATCCTTTCTGATGAGGCAAGCGAGATCACCGGTTCCATTGGAATGCTGCCCTCTGCCAGCCTCGGAAAGACAAAGCTCGGCCTTTATGAGCCCAGCCATGGCTCGGCGCCTGATATTGCGGGCAAGGATATTGCAAACCCCATTGCAACGATCCTGTCGGCGGCTATGATGCTGCGGTACTCCTTTGATCTGGATGCGGAAGCAGACGCTGTGGAAGCAGCAGTACAGCAGGTGCTGACCGATGGTTACCGCACCGGCGATATTTATTCAGACGGCTGTAAGAAAGTCGGAACGAAAGAAATGGGCGATCTGATCGCAGAAAGGATAAAGAAATGAAAAGTGATGCAGTAAAAAAGGGAATGCAGCAGGCACCGCACCGATCCCTGTTCAACGCCCTCGGATTTACCGAAGAGGAAATGGAACGTCCTCTGGTCGGAATTGTAAGCTCCTATAATGAAATCGTCCCCGGTCATATGAATCTGGACAAGATCGTGGCAGCCGTAAAACAGGGTGTTGCCATGGCGGGCGGAACCCCCGTTGTATTTCCTGCCATTGCTGTCTGTGACGGAATCGCCATGGGCCATGTTGGGATGAAATACTCTCTTGTAACGAGAGATCTGATTGCTGATTCCACCGAATGTATGGCTCTGGCCCACCAGTTTGATGCGCTGGTCATGGTACCGAACTGTGATAAAAATGTGCCCGGCCTTCTGATGGCGGCAGCAAGGCTGAATATCCCTACCGTATTTGTCAGCGGAGGCCCCATGCTGGCGGGTCATGTGCATGGCAAGAAGCGGAGCCTTTCCAGTATGTTCGAGGCAGTCGGTTCCTATGCGGCAGGAACCATGACAGAGGCGGACGTGAAGGAATACGAAAATAAGGTATGCCCGACCTGCGGCTCCTGTTCCGGTATGTATACCGCAAACAGCATGAACTGCCTGACGGAAGCACTGGGCATGGGACTTCCCGGAAACGGAACGATCCCGGCGGTTTATTCCGAGCGGATCAAGCTGGCAAAGCATGCCGGCATGAAGGTTATGGAAATGCTGGAGAAGAATATCCGTCCACGCGACATCATGACCGAGAAGGCATTTATGAATGCCCTGACGGTTGACATGGCACTGGGCTGCAGCACCAACAGCATGCTCCATCTTCCCGCCATCGCTCATGAAGCGGGCGTTGAGCTGAATGTGGATATCGCAAACGAGGTCAGTGCAAGAACGCCGAACCTGTGCCATCTGGCGCCGGCCGGTCCGACTTATATGGAGGATCTGAATGAGGCAGGCGGCGTGTATGCCGTTATGAATGAGCTGACCAAGAAGGATCTGTTATACACGGATCTCATCACTGTGACCGGAAAGACGGTCGGAGAGAACATTTCAGGCCATGAGATCTTAAATAAAGAAGTAATCCGTCCTCTGGACAACCCCTACAGCCAGACCGGCGGCCTCGCCATCTTAAAGGGCAACATTGCTCCCGACTCCGGCGTTGTAAAGCGCTCCGCAGTTGTTCCGGAGATGATGAAGCATGAAGGCCCTGCCCGCGTCTTTGACTGTGAGGAGGATGCCATTGCAGCCATCAAGGGCGGAAAGATTGTTGCCGGTGATGTGGTCGTAATTCGTTATGAAGGCCCCAAGGGCGGCCCCGGCATGAGAGAAATGCTGAACCCCACTTCGGCTATCGCAGGCATGGGACTTGGCTCCAGCGTGGCGCTTATTACCGACGGCCGGTTCTCCGGTGCGTCCAGAGGTGCATCCATCGGTCATGTTTCTCCGGAAGCAGCCGTAGGCGGCCCCATTGCACTGATCGAAGAGGGCGATATCATCGAGATCGATATTGATGCCCATAAGCTCAACGTGCGGGTTTCCGATGAAGAGCTGGCAAAGCGCCGTGAGAAGTGGCAGCCCAGAGAGCCGAAGATCACAACCGGCTATCTGGCAAGATATGCAAGTCTGGTAACCTCCGGAAATCGCGGTGCAGTTCTGGAGATCAAGAAGTAAAAGGCAAACGAGGAGGAAAACATGAAACTGACAGGTGCGGAAATCGTAGTAGAGTGCCTGAAGGAGCAGGGAGTTGATACCGTATTCGGTTATCCCGGCGGCGCAATACTGAATATCTATGATGCATTATATAAACATTCGGACGAGATCACCCATATTCTGACCTCTCATGAGCAGGGTGCGGCTCATGCGGCTGACGGCTATGCGAGAGCTACCGGAAAGGTCGGTGTCTGTCTGGCAACCTCTGGCCCCGGTGCGACCAATCTGGTAACCGGGATCGCCACGGCGCAGATGGATTCCATTCCGCTGGTTGCCATTACGGCCAACGTAACGGTGGGACTTCTTGGACGGGACAGCTTCCAGGAGGTGGACATTGCCGGTGTGGTAATGCCCATTACAAAGCACAGCTTTATTGTAAAGGATGTCAGCACGCTGGCGGATACCCTCCGCAGAGCCTTTAAGATCGCGGCAGAGGGACGCCCCGGCCCGGTTCTGGTGGATATTACCAAGGATGCAACGGCCAATACAGCGGAATATGTTCCCATGAAGCCTGCGGAGATTCTGCCCAAGGTCAATACCATCAAAGAAGCAGATATCGAGAAGGCGATCGACCTGATTGAAAAGGCAAAGAAGCCGTATATTTTTGTGGGCGGCGGTGTGACCATCTCCGGAGCCAGTGAGGAGCTGGCAGAGTTCGTGGAGAAGGTGGATGCTCCCGTGGCCGATACTCTTATGGGCAAGGGAGCGTATCCCGGCGACAGCCCCCGCTATACCGGTATGGTCGGTATGCACGGGACAAAGAGCTCCAATCTGGGAATTACGAAGTGTGACCTGCTGATCACCATTGGCGCCCGGTTCAGTGACCGTGTGACCGGAAATACGAAGAAGTTTGCCCGTGATGCAAAGATCCTCCAGATCGATGTGGATGCGGCAGAGGTAAATAAAAATATCCATACCGATGCATCGGTGATCGGCGATGCAAATGCTGTTCTGAAGATCTTAAATGAACGACTCACCGCGCAGCATCATGAAAAGTGGATGAAAGAGGTGGAGGAGCTGAAGAAAGTCTACCCTCTTACCTATAATCCCGATGGACTGACCGGCCCTTATGTGATCGAAACTCTTTATAAAGTAACTCAGGGCGATGCGATTATTACGACAGATGTGGGCCAGCATCAGATGTGGGCTGCACAGTTCTACAAGTATAAGAAGCCTCGTACGTTCCTGACCTCCGGCGGCCTGGGCACCATGGGCTACGGTCTTGGTGCAGCCATCGGCGCAAAGGTCGGAAAGCCGGATGTTCCGGTATTCAATATCGCCGGAGACGGATGCTTCCGTATGAATATGAATGAGATCGCAACGGCGTCCCGTTATAACATTCCCGTGGTTGACATTGTTATCAACAACCATGTGCTTGGTATGGTGCGCCAGTGGCAGACTCTGTTCTACGGCGGACGGTATTCTGCGACAGTCCTGGAGGACAAGGTGGACTTTGTGAAGGTGGCGGAGGCGCTTGGCGCAAAGGGGATCCGCGTCACAAAGAAAGAAGAAGTGGAACCTGCGATCCGCGAAGCCATGGCAGCAGGCGGCCCCGTGATCATCGATGTCCAGATCGACAGTGATGACAAGGTATTTCCTATGGTAGCTCCCGGAGCGGCCATCGAGGAGGCCTTCAATCAGGAGGATCTGGATCAGAGAGAAGCCGAATAAAGACGTAAAGAGTCCGGAATCAGCCGTGATTTTGTAAAGGATCCGTTGGAACTGCTTCGGATTGGCTAAAATTTTAACAAAAATGAGGCCTGGTGACTTTACAGTTACCAGGCTTTTGTATTATACTAGTGTCAATGTGACGTTAAAACATGCGGCGAGGCCGCGAGGAGGATTAGTGAAATGAGCAGAGTGTATAATTTTTCGGCTGGACCGGCAGCGCTGCCGGAGGAGGTTCTGAAGGAAGCGGCAGCAGAAATGCTGGATTACGCAGGGACGGGAATGTCCGTCATGGAGATGAGCCACCGATCCAAGGCTTTCGATAAGATCATTAAGGATGCAGAGCAGGATATCCGTGATCTCATGGGAATTCCGGATAATTACAAGGTGCTGTTCTTACAGGGCGGCGCAAGCCAGCAGTTTGCCATGATCCCCATGAACTTTATGAAGAACGGCGTTGCGGATTACATTGTGACCGGCAACTGGGCGAAGAAAGCATGGCAGGAGGCATCCAAATATGGAAAGGCTAACTGTATCGCGTCCAGTGAGGACAAGAATTTCAGCTACATCCCCGACTGCTCGGATCTGCCGGTGGACGAGGATGCAGATTATGTTTATATCTGCCAGAATAATACCATTTACGGAACACAGTTCCATACGCTTCCCAATACCAAGGGAAAGACTCTGATCGCAGACGTTTCGTCCTGCTTCTTATCGGAGCCTATTGATGTGACAAAATACGGTGTGATCTATGGCGGTGTTCAGAAGAATGTAGGTCCTGCAGGCGTGGTAATTGCCATTATCCGCGAGGATCTGATCACCGATGAGGTGTTCCCCGGAACTCCGACCATGTTAAAATACAAGACCCATGCCGATAAGGATTCTCTTTACAACACACCGCCCGCTTATGGCATCTATATCTGCGGAAAGGTGTTCAAGTGGTTAAAGAAGATGGGCGGTCTGGAGGAAATTGAACGGCGCAACCACAGGAAGGCCGAGCTTCTGTATGGCTATCTTGACGAGAGCCGGCTGTTTACACCGACAGCAGAGAAGGCTTCCCGTTCTTATATGAATGTGGACTTTGTGACCGGAGACAAGGAGCTGGATGCGGAGTTTGTGAAGGAAGCGGAAGCAAAGGGCTTATGTGGATTAAAGGGACACCGGATGATCGGCGGCATGAGAGCCAGCATCTACAATGCAGTTCCTTATGAGGGCGTAGAAGCGCTTGTGGCATTTATGAAAGAATTTGAGGAAAAGCACAGCAAGTAATGTGCAGTCGGAGGAAAAACAAATGACGAAGATTCATTGCCTGAATCAGATCTCCAAAGAGGGCTTAAAGCTTCTTACGGATGATTATAAAATTACAGAAAATCTGGCGGATGCGGATGCTGTTCTTGTCCGCAGTGCCAATATGCATGAGATGGAGCTGCCCGATGGTCTGGAGGCCATCGCCAGAGCCGGAGCCGGTGTCAACAATATTCCCCTGGAGAAATGTACCGAAAAGGGAATCGTGGTATTCAATACGCCCGGTGCAAACGCCAACGGCGTAAAGGAGCTGGTCCTTGCCGGAATGCTCATGGCAGCCCGCGATATCCACGGCGGAATCGAGTGGGTACAGGAAAACAGGGATGATGCGAACATCAGCAAGGACATGGAGAAGAGCAAGAAGAATTTCGCCGGCCGTGAGATCATGGGCAAGCGCCTTGGTGTGATCGGTCTTGGTGCCATCGGTGCCCGTGTAGCCAATGCGGCAGCTGATCTGGGCATGAAGGTTTACGGTTATGATCCGTTCATTTCTGTAAACGGCGCATGGCAGCTTTCTCCGTTCGTAAAGCATGTGACCGATCTCAATGATATTTATAAGAAGTGTGATTACATCACCGTTCATGTGCCGCTTCTGGACAGCACAAGAGGGATGCTGAATAAAGATGCGTTTGAGAAGATGAAGAATGGCGTGGTGATCCTGAATTACGCCCGCGACCTTCTGGTGAACGATGATGATATGCTGGAGGCATTGAAGAGCGGAAAGGTTCATCGTTACATGACGGACTTCCCTAATCCCAAGGTAACGCATATGCCCGGCGTGATTGCGACTCCTCATCTTGGTGCGTCCACGGAGGAATCCGAGGATAACTGCGCACAGATGGCAGTGAAGGAGCTGATGAATTACATGGAAACCGGCTCGATCAGCAATTCGGTGAATTATCCGGCCTGCGAGATGCCGCCCTGCAGGGGAGTATGCAGGATCTGTGTATTCAATATCAATAAGCCCAACATGATCGGACAGTTTGCATCGGTCCTGGCTGATGCAGGTATCAATATCCCGGCAATGCAGAATAAGAGCAGGGGGGATGTGGCATACACCATTATTGACGCAGATGAAATGGTTTCGCAGGAGGTCGTTGACAGGCTGATGGACATTGATGGAGTATATAAGGTTCGTGTCATTGAGAAAAAACAGAAGTAAAAATAAAAAGCAAAACAAACAAAATAAAGGAGAAGATTATGGCTGTTGTAAAACCATTTATATGTGTCCGGCCTGATCCGTCTGTGGCCGCCCGTGTGGCGGCCCTTCCTTACGATGTATATAATCGGGCGGAGGCAAAGGCTGAGGTGGAGCGGGAACCGCTTTCCTTTTTGCGGGTAGACCGTGCAGAGACACAGTTTCCGGATTCGGTGGACACGTATGCAGACTGTGTTTATGAAAAGGCAAAGGAGCTTCTGGACGGCATGCGTGCTGACGGTACCATGATCACCTCGGAGAAGCCCTGCTATTATATTTATGAGCTGACTATGGACGGGCGTGCCCAGACCGGAATTGTGGCCTGCTCTGCGGTGGATGATTATCTGGACGGCACAATCCGCCGTCATGAGAATACAAGAGCCGAGAAGGAGGCAGACCGGATCCGCCATGTGGATACCTGTGATGCCCAGACCGGGCCGATCTTTCTGTCCTACCGTTCCAGGGAGGATATCAATGCAGTTGTAGACGCTGTGAAGAAAAATGCTCCGGTCTATGACTTTGTTTCTCCCGACGGAATTCGTCACGCGGCATGGGAAATCGCCGATGATGCGCAGGTGGAAGCACTGGAGCGCGGATTCGCGCAGGTTCCCAACACCTATATTGCCGATGGACATCACCGTGCCGCATCTGCCGTAAAGGTCGGATTAAAGCGGCGGGAGGCCAATCCCGGCTATACCGGCGGGGAACCCTGGAATTTCTTTTTGTCGGTGCTTTTCCCCGATGATCAGCTGATGATCATGGACTACAACCGCGTGGTAAAGGATCTGAACGGACTGACGGAAGCGCAGTTTATGGAGAAGGTAAAAGAAGGATTTACCGTGGAGGCTGCCGGAACCGAGGCAGTGCGTCCGGAGAAGAAGGGACAGTTTGGTATGTATCTGGACGGCTGCTGGTATCGCCTGACAACGAAGCAGGCGCCTGCAGGCGATCCGGTGACAGACCTTGATGTTTCCGTCCTTCAGGATACCCTGCTCCATCCGGTTCTCGGGATCCAGGATCCCAAGACCGACAAGCGGATCGACTTCATCGGCGGAATCCGCGGTCTCGGTGAGCTGGAACGGCGCTGCCACACCGATATGAAGGTGGCGTTTTCCATGTATCCAACCTCTATGGAGGAACTGTTCCAGGTAGCGGATGAAGGCAAGCTCATGCCGCCAAAATCCACCTGGTTCGAACCGAAGCTGCGGAGCGGACTGTTTATTCACCGGCTGTAAGCATGCGGCATATATAAGTACGGATTATTTTCCCCGCCTGGTCCATCCAGTCCTGTGCGCGGCACATACTTGAGTTGCCGCTATCAGTCCTGGAACGTGGACTGCGGCGGGGAATTTTGCGCGCGAAAGAAGCAGATATCCGCCGTGCATTTATATTCTAAACACGAGAAAGGAGTCCCAGTTTGAAGGAACAATGGATGTTATACACGAAGAAGGCCGATTTTAAGGCCATCGCTTCCCGCTTCGGGATCGAT
>CAKRJM010000057.1 GCA_934351765.1 uncultured Lachnospiraceae bacterium
AGGCTCCTGGTCATAGACTGCTCCAGCTCGTCCAGCTCCCGTTTCCGGCCCAAGAGATTACTGCTGTTTTTAAAGGCTCCGCCGGTCATGGAACCACCCGCCGACAACAGCTCTCCCTCCAGGGTCACGATCCGCAGGGAATACTGATATTTCTTGGCGATGGCAATGGCATGGTCAATGTTGTCCACCACCAGGATCCGCCCCAGAAGGTATTCGGCCAGATGATCATAGCCGCCCTTTACCTTCACCAGGGTATGTGCCAGTCCCACTGCCCCGGGCTCCCGCAGTGCTTCCCTTCGGGAAAAGCCGCCCCGGGCCGTGATGCTGGTTAACGGCAGGAAGGTTGCCCGCCCGTATTTATTCTTCTTCAGATAACCGATCAGCTGCTTGGCCGTAGTCTCCGAATCGGTAACGATATTCTGGATCGCACCGCCGAGGGCTGTCTCAATGGCCGTTTCATAGGTTTTTTCCGTCTCCAGAAGGTCTGCCACCACACCGATGATCCCCGGCACGGAAGAGCGGACCTCCATGACCCGGCGGATACTGTTTCCGTATCCGTCGTAACGCTCTGCCAGGTTCCGCAGGGATTCCAGTCTGGTCCGCTGCGTATGATACTCCTGGCTGGTCTGGTTTAAGGACCGGTTCTCCCGCCGCAGAAGCTCCTGATTTTCACTGGCCTGTGCAAGAAGCTCCTCTTCCTTTTTCCGGCATGCTTCCTCCATCTCCCTGTTTTCCCGGATCTGAGCCTCCAGCCGGCCGATAACGCCGTTCTGAACCTCTTCTTCGCTTCGGATCTGCAATAACTGCTTACTCAGCTCGCTTTTCCGCACCTGGTTCTGCTCCAGCAGCGTCTCAAACCGCTGGTTTCTTGCACCGATGGAGGCTTTGTCGTTCATGGCATTCATCATGGCATTACGCCGGCCGGAAATCTCCAGATCCAGCTCCCGGACCCGGTCTTCATCAGCCCGGATCTGCTCCCGGATTGTTTCCTGCTTTTCATCCAGCGCATCCAGCTCTTCGTTTAACGTACCCTTCTGATCCGTGAACTCGTTTAATTCCTTTTCATAACGGGTCAGCTGCTCCTTTACAGCCGCAAGCCGGCCGGTCAGCTGCTCCTCCCGGACACTTTCCGTATGGATCTGCTCTTCCAGCACATGGATCTGTCCCTCCATGGACTTTGCCGAAACCTGCGCCTGATTTAACGCTTCTCTGGACTGTCCCAGCTTCTCGTCCAGAGCCGCAGCCTGAGCCGTCAGTGCATCATACTGCTCCTTCAGCTTTTCTGCCTCGGCCCGCTTTTTGTCAAGCTCTGCTCCGGCGATCCCCAGGTTCTCCTCCAGAACGGCAAGGCGCTCCTTTGCCGCCCGGTTTTCCATGAAAAAGCTCTGGAGATCCAGCGTTTTCAGGCTTTCCCGGAGCTTTAAATACTCCCTCGCCTTTTTGGACTGTTCCTCCAGAGGACCGACCTGCTTCTCCAGCTCCGTTAAAATATCCGTCACACGGACCAGGTTCTGGCGCTCA
Organism: uncultured Lachnospiraceae bacterium; assembly: GCA_934351765.1. GTDB lineage: Bacteria > Bacillota > Clostridia > Lachnospirales > Lachnospiraceae > Lientehia. Next base: position 1,522 of record CAKRJM010000057.1, read on the forward strand.
TCGTCCAACTTTTTCTGGGCAATATTCTTTCTCTTTTTAAATTTTACGATTCCGGCTGCCTCATCAAACAGCTCCCGCCGGTCCTCCGGCTTTCCGCTTAAGATCTTGTCAATCTGGCCCTGTCCGATGATGGAATAGCCCTCTTTTCCGATACCGGTATCATAAAACAGCTCGTTGATATCACGGAGACGACAGGTGGTCCCGTTTAACTGATATTCGCTCTCTCCGGAACGGTAAACCCGCCTCGATACCGTCACCTCGTCATAGTCAATGGCCAGCGCGTGGTCGGCATTATCAAAGGTGATCGCCACATAAGCATAGCCCTGGGGTTTCCGGTTCTGGGTTCCTGCGAAAATAATGTCCTGCATGCTGGCACCTCGAAGCTGCTTGGCGCTCTGCTCGCCAAGCACCCAGCGCACAGCATCGGCCACATTACTCTTTCCGCTGCCGTTTGGCCCGACAATGCCGGTGATGCCGTCGTTGAACTCAAAGAGAATCTTGTTGGCAAAGGACTTAAATCCGTGGACTTCTATACTTTTTAAGAACATGTTTCCGGTTCCTTTTCTCTCAGCGCAAGAATGGTGTTATAGGCTGCCATCTGCTCCGCCGCTTTTTTGGTACGTCCCTTTCCGACACCGGCCTCGATCCCGCCGATCAGAGCACGGACATGGAAGGTTTTTGCATGATCCGGGCCCTCCTCACCGATGAGCTCATAGGACAGCTTCTTTCCGTTCATGGCCTGCACCATCTCCTGCAGGATAGTCTTGCTATCATAAAAAAGTGTTTTATGCTCCAGATCATTCATGACAAACCGCAGCACAAACTTCTTTGCATTAGCAAAACCACCATCCAAATAAATCGCCCCGATCAGTGCTTCAAATGCGTCTGACAGGATCGAATCTCTGGTCCGTCCGCCCTCAGCGTCCTCTCCCTTTCCCAGAAACAGGTACTGCCCAAGCTTGATATCACGCGCACAGTAGGCCAGCGTCGGCTCACAGACAATGCTGGCACGCAGCTTGGTCAGCTCTCCCTCCGGCTTATCACTGTATTCTTTATAAAGGAAATCACTGCTGGAAAGCTCCAGAACCGCATCGCCTAAAAACTCCAGGCGTTCATTGTTGTCCCCGCGGTTTAACCGGTGTTCGTTGGTATAGGAACTGTGGATCATGGCATGGTGCAGAAGATCCTTGTTTCGGAATTCATATCCGATGGCCTGTTCCAGCGCGGACAGCTTTACATTTTCTTCTTTCATACAACCCTCTTTTCATAGAAACATGCCGGAGGAACGCTCCTCCGACGATGATACGAAAAAATCCTGCGACAGCTCATTTGCCGCCGCAGGTTTTCCTTTCTCGAAACCGATACCTAGTTGGTAGCCGCCTTGATCTGCTCAACCGCATCGCCAACGGTTACGATCTGCTCTGCCGCGTCATTGGGGATCTCAATGTCAAACTCCTCCTCGATTCCCATGATGATCTGAAATACATCCAGAGAATCGGCCCCCAGGTCATCTACAAAGGTGGTCTCCATGGTGATGTCATCTTCGTCTACGTTCAGTACTTCCGCAATAATCTTCTTTAATTTTTCAAATTCCATGATCTTCTCCCTTTCTGTTTTCCGGAATTCGGTTTTATGCCTCCTCAGGCTTCTTTTCAAACAGCTCTGTCAGCTTTTCCCCGATCTTCTGTTCCTTGAAGATCTGACACTGGATCAATGTGTTTTTTACTTCCTTGGCCTTTGCGCTTCCGTGGGTCTTAACCACCAGACCCTTCAGTCCCAGCATGGGGGCGCCGCCGTATTCGGTTGCATCAAAGGACTTCAGCGTTTTTTTCAGGGCCGGCTTCACGAGCAGCGCGCCGATCTTGGCCCGGAATGACGAAAGCATCCCTGCTTTGATCTGGCTCACCAGTGCCGCCGCAGTCCCCTCGTAGAGCTTCAGGATCACATTTCCCGTAAAGCCCTCGGCCACGATCACGTCCGCTCCCCCGTGAGGGATCTCCCGTGCCTCGATGCTTCCGGTAAAGTTAATGTCCTCACATTCTTTTAACAGAGGATACGTTTCTTTTACCAGCGCATTTCCCTTTTCCTCCTCGACGCCGACATTGACAATGGCCACCCTCGGCTTCCTGATCCCGATGACATGCTCCATATAAACAGAGCCCATCTTTGCAAACTGAACCAGATGGCTGGATCTGGCATCCACGTTGGCTCCGCTGTCTACCAGAAGGCTGACACCTTTTTCGGTTGGGATCAGCGTTGCAAGAGGCGGACGCTCCACGCCGCGGATTCTGCCGACCACAAGCTGGCCGCCTACCAGGATCGCTCCGGTGCTTCCGGCCGAAACAAAGGCATCTGCCTCGCCTTTCTTCACCATGGTCTGTCCTACCACGATGGACGAATCCTTTTTCCGGCGGATTGCCATAACCGGGGGCTCATCCGTGGAGATCACCTCGGACGCATTCCGGATCTCGATGCGTCCGTCCGGGTAGGGATAATTCCCCAGTTCCTTTCGTATCACATCCTCCTGTCCCACGAGGATCACCTGGATGTTATCCTTTTCAAGGACTGCATCCACCGCGCCCTTTATGATCTCGCCGGGAGCATTGTCGCCTCCCATGGCATCCAGCGCCACTCTTACTGTTTCCTGCATGTTGTTTTCCTCCAATACCTCTCGGTACAATCTATCCAATAATATACACAATCTGTATCAGGAAATCAATTCCCTATTGCGCTTTTTTATAAGTCGTAAACCGATAGGAAAGTCCATTATGTTCCTTTTCCTCTCCTTTTTCCGTTAAGGTCCATTCCGGGCTTTCATCCAGATCCGGGAAGGTGGTGTCCGCCTCAAAGGTTTCTTCCACTCTGGTCACATAGGCCGTATCGCAGTACGGCAGAAACTCCCGGTAAATATGACCTCCGCCGATGACGAAGATCTGATCCGGCTCATATTGGTTTAAATATTCGATGGCTTCTTCCATGCTGTGGACGATCTCGGCACCCTCGCGGGAAAAACCCTCATCTCTGGAAAGTACCAGATTTACCCGGTTCTTCAGGGGCTTTCCGCCGGGAAAGCTGTCCAGGGTCTTCCGCCCCATGACCACCACATTTCCCGTGGTCTTTTCCCTGAAAAACTTCATATCCTCCGGCAGATGCCAGAGAAGGTCACCGTCTTTTCCGATGGCCCAGTGTTTATCTGCTGCTACAATGATCTGCATGCTTCCTCCTATACTGCCACCGGGATCTTATAGTTAAACGGATGATACCGGTAGTCTTCCAGTGCAAAGCTGTCAGTGGTGAACTGATAAAAATCAGTAATGGATCTGTCCATGACAAACTTCGGCGCATCGTAGGGCTCTCTCTTTAACAGTTCTTCCACCATGGGAATATGACGATCATAAATATGGGCATCGGCGATCACATGGACCAGCTCGCCGGGTTCCAGGCCGGACACCTGGGCAAACATACATAACAGAACCGCATACTGGCAGGTATTCCAGTTATTTGCCGTCAGCATATCCTGAGACCGCTGATTTAAAATCGCATTGAGTTTATTTCCCGAAACATTAAAGGTCATGCTGTAGGCACAGGGATATAACATCATTTCATGGAGATCGTGATGGTTATAAATATTGGTCATGATCCGCCGGCTGGCCGGATTGTGCTTCAGATCATACAGCACCCGGTCCACCTGGTCAAACATGCCTTCTTTATACTGGTGCTTCACGCCCAGCTGATATCCGTAGGCCTTTCCGATAGTTCCGTTTTCATCTACCCAGGAATCCCAGACATGGCTGTTTAACTCTGCCACCCGGTTTGATTTCTTCTGCCAGATCCACAGAAGCTCGTCGATGGCTCCCTTGAACGCACTGCGCCGGATCGTAATGACCGGGAACTCCCTGGAAAGATCATAGCGGTTCACAACCCCAAACCTCTTGATCGTATGGGCGGGACTTCCGTCCTCCCAGCGGGGGCGTACCTCCTTATCCGTATCCCAGACTCCGTTTGCCAGGATATCCTTACAGGTATCAATAAACACCTTATCTGCGTAGCTCATGGTTTCTCCTTTTCTATTCCGGCAGGATCTTCACAAACAGCTCCGCCGGGATATACCCGGTGACTGCGATCCCATCCTCCCGATATTCTTCCGAAAGAAGCTGTCCGCAGGTCCGGATCAGCTGGATCTTTCCTGCCTGGGCATAGGGGTAAAGCTGTTCCACATAGATCTTCTGTGACCGCAGAAACGCTGTCAGCTTCTCCTTTAACAGCTCCAGTCCCAGCCCGGTCTTTGCCGAGATCATCATAATCTCATCCGCCTTAAAATCGCGGAGGATCGGAAGCTCCTCCAGCCGGTCTGCCTTATTGAACAGCGTATATACCGGTTTTCCGAGAACCTCCAGACTCTGAAGCGTTTCATAAACCGTATGCATCTGAACCTCCATATCCGGGCTGGACGCATCCACTACATGGAGGATCACATCCGCATACCTGGCTTCCTCCAGGGTACTTTTAAAGGCCTCCACCAGATGGTGAGGCAGCTTCCGGATAAATCCGACCGTATCTGTCAGCAGGATCGATTCTCCGTCGGGAAGGGGCAGCTCCCTGGTGGTGGGATCCAGCGTGGCAAACAGCTTGTCCTCCGAAAGCACCCCGGCTCCAGTCAGGGTATTCAGAAGCGTGGATTTTCCCGCATTGGTGTAGCCGACAATGGCCGCCACCGCCTTGTGGTTCCGCTCTCTCTGTTTCCTTGTGGTCGCCCGGTGGCGCTTCACCTCCGTAAGCTCGGCCTTCAAAACCGAGATCCGCTCATGGATCAGCCTCCGGTCAGTCTCCAGCTTTTTCTCGCCCGGTCCTCTCGTTCCGATCCCACCGCCAAGACGGGACAGCGATGCACGCATCCCCACCAGCCTTGCGGCACGATACCGAAGCTGTGCCAGCTCCACCTGGATCTTTCCCTCTCTGGTAGACGCCCGCGCCGCAAAAATATCCAGGATCACCAGCGTCCGGTCCATGATCTTCAGATCCAGCAGATTCTCCAGATTCCGAAGCTGTGCCGGCGACAGCTCATCATCGCAGACAATTCCAGTGGCCTCCAGCTCCTCCGCCATGACGCGAAGCTCCTGAATTTTCCCGGTTCCCAGATAGGTTCCCGGATGAGCCGCTTCCCGGCTCTGGATCAGGGTGCCTGCCGTCACCGCACCTGCTGTTTTGCACAGCTCTGAAAGCTCCGCCAGGGACCGCTCCGTATCATCTTTTCCCGTACTGATCCCCACCAGGATCACCCGTTCTTCCAATTCCTTCAGTTCAATCATAGCTTCCTGTCTGATTTATGCTCCGTTTCCAGTCTCCGCCGATCCGCATATTCCGATGACTTACTGCTGCTCCTGGATTCTGGAGTTTATAAATGTAATCTCATGTTCCAGCGTCTCATCGCTTCCATAGGCATCACGATACGCCGTAAATTTCTCGAGGGCCGTCTGATAATCACCCTCATATTCATAAACTGCCGCCTCCGCATAATCGATCAGCTTTAACAGCGCCTCCCCGGCACCGTCCCTTGCTGCCGAAAGCTCGGCCTTTGCTTCCTCATAATTTTCCTGCTCCAGATACGTTTCCGCCGTCTGGTAATGAATATAGGAAAGCTCCTCGCCGCCCTCACCGGAACGCTTTGCCGCCTGTTCAAAGTCTGCTTCCGCCGCTTCCTGATCTCCGGCCTGCAGCTCAGCCCGTCCACGGAGCAGATAATAATCCGCCGCGTTCTGGTTGGCCGCAATGACCTCGCCGTATGTCGTGACAGCGCCTGCCGCATCTCCGTTTTTTAGCTGGGCCTCCGCCTTGTAAAGGTTCAGATCGGTTTTCAGGGTCTGATTATTTTTCTCCGCCGCATTCAGCGCCGAATCGAAATAGGTAACTGCCTCACCGTAGTTTTCCTGTGAAAGCCGTAATATTCCCATGGCACGAAACACCTGTGCCTCCTCCGGAGCCAGACGCAGTGCTTCTGTCAGATCCGCATCTGCCGCCTCATAATCGGAAAGGGCGATCTTCGTCATTCCACGGTTCAGCCGGTACTCTGCACAGTCCGGAGCTGCCTCCACAGCCTTGTCAAACGAGGAAAGTGCCTCCTGGTACGCCCCCTTCTGATACTGGGAGAGTCCAGTCTGATTATCTGTCTCCCCCTTAGCACCGCAGGCAGTGAGGGAAAGACACAGCGCCAGTATCATGACGCCTGCTCGTAATTTTTTCATCTTATCGTTTATTTCCCAGATAGAATAATGCCATGGTTCCGGGGCCGGAATGGGCTCCGATCACAGCTCCCACGTAGTTTACATAGAAATTCTTCTTCCCGAACTTCTCCTCGATCAGCTTTTCCAGATACAATACATCATCCATGCAGTCACCGTGGCTGATGAAGATATCGTCATTCTCATTTTCAAAGCCGCCGATGGTCTTTTCCATGTTGGAAACCAGCGCCTGCAGCGATTTCTTTCTTCCCCGGACATTATACAGGGAGATCAGTTTTCCTTCATCGTCCACATGAAGCACCGGCTTCACATTGATCATGGTTCCCAGAATTGCCGTTGCCTTGGAAACACGGCCGCCGCGGTGCAGATGATGAAGATCATCTACCGTAAACTGATGGCAGATATTCAGCTTATGCTCCTCCAGCCATCTGGCATTCTCCTCCAGGCTCATGCCCTCCGCCTGACGCTTTAAGGCATAATGGACAAACAGCCCCTGTCCCATGGACGCACAGAGGGAATCCACCACAATGATCTTCCGGTCCGGGAACTCATCCCGCACATCATTGGCTCCCAGAACCGCATTCTGGCAGCTTGCACTTAAACCGGAAGAAAAGGCTATATATAAAATATCCTCGCCCTGCTCCAGGTGGCGCCGCATGGCATTGGCAACATCCTCGGGATTCACTGCCATAGTCGTTGGCATGCTTCCGCCCCGCATCTTCGCGTAGAACTCCTTGATGTCCATGGTTTTGTCTTCGCCATAGATGGTCCCGTCCATATTATATAACAGGTTCAGCACATCCAGTCCATGTTCCTTAATATATTCCTCCGAAAGGTCACAGGAGGAATCGGTCATGATCACATACTTTCCCATTTTTCTCTTCTCCTTTCCATTTCTATGATTGTAACGGCTGTTTTACGGGTTTGTCCACCCTTTTTACAGTATTTTTACACACCGGTGCTCCCGAAACCGCCATTCCGCTTTGCTGACACTTCATCGTCCACCGTGATTCCGAACTCCGTAAACAGCCCCTGGGCGATCCCGCTTCCTGCCGGAAGCTCCAGAATCCTTCCTTCGTTGCTGTCGTTGGTCATCTTGATAAAAATATGTCCCTCATTGTCGGACTCGTAGTAATCGCTGTCCACGATCCCGACCGTATTGTTAAGCTGAAGCCGATATTTGAAGCCCAGACCGCTCCGGGGATAAATCTGGAGTACCCAGCCTTCTTCCATCCAGGCTCGGATCCCGGTGGGGATCTTCACTGTTTCACCCGGCCGCAGTGTCACCGCTACCGGGGTCACAAAGTCATAACCTGCTGATCCGCCTGTGGCCCGTTTCGGAAGCGTTACTGCCTCCCAGGCCTCCGGGATCCGGCTTTTCTTGTCCGTTCCGAACGTATCCAGAAAGTCTGCCTCAAACTGCTCCCGGCTCACCTTCTCAAATCTGGCAATTCGTTTCATATTGATTCTCCGTTATTCTTTATTCAGACCCTTCGCATCTTTCCGCTCCGGGGCACTGCATGTATCAGTATATCATAAACACACGGCATGTGAAACTATTTTCCGTCCATACTTTGTGTTTTACGCTTCGCTCCACGAAATTGTTTTTAACAGCTTTTCCATCTTTTCAAACCGAACGGCCGCCTGAGCAGAAAAATCACAGTCCTTCTCCCACGGGGTCGCATAAAACAGCTGCAGCAAAAAGGTGTTCACATCACCTTTCAGCTTCTCATCGCTCTCCCCGGCGAAATGGCTCCGGATTGCTTTCAGCAGGTCATGCCACCGGAGAATATAGGTCTCATACTTCGGAAGCTCCGGCGTATCCAGCCATTTTTTTATCTTTACCTTGGCTTTTCCGGTCCTGGGGCACTGGCTGTTCTGAAGATAATAGGAAAATCCATCCTGCTCATAGATCCGCCCCAGAGGAAACAGGCGGCAGAGTCCCGGACGGCTTTCGTGGATCCGACACCGTCCCTCTTCATTTAAAAACACACACGCTTCCTCCGGGCCATTCATACGAAGATTCGGAAGCACGATCCCCTCCTGGGGCGAAAGCTCCGCAGCAGTCTGCAAAAGCTCTCCAAAGGACTGTCCTGTTCCGTTCCAAAGCCGGAAACCGTCATAAGGATCCAGAACCACCGAGCTTCCCATGCCTCTGCAGCAGGCAGAGCAGCCCGTGCAGCCTCCCGTATCTGCCTTTACCATGTCTCCTGATGCATAGGTTTTTTTCAGTTCCTCTACCGGAATTTCCCGTTCCATGCCACATCTCCATTTCCTAACAGTGAAGTGCCTTACCGCATTCTCTCTCCGCACGCGCATCCCGGACACCTCTGTTATGATTATATAGAAACAGACCCCGCCGCGGAGCCTTCCGCAAAAGCAGGATCTGTTTCTCATTCTTCTATCGTTCAGGCGATCGGCCTGTTTTTCCCGAATAAGCAGGACTGTAAGCCGGGTTCTGTCTTAGATGGTCATCTATCTAGTCCCGCCGTCACCGACGGGCTCAAGCGACCTACCCGAAAGCAGACGGGCCGTCTTATGCTTTCTGTTCGGTCTTGCTTCGAGTGGGGTTTACATATGCCCCTCCTGTTACCAGGAGGGCGGTAGTCTCTTACACTGCCCTTCCAACCTTACCAGACAAGCTGGCGGTACATTTCTGTTGCACTGTCCCTGGAGTCGCCTCCGCCGGACGTTATCCGGCACCCTTGCCCTGCGAAGCCCGGACTTTCCTCACCTGCGGCCTTTCGGCACCTGCAGCCGCGACCATCCGTCCTGCTCTGTGGTATCATACCACAGGACGGCCGGAAAGTAAAGCACGAAGATTCTGCGCCGCTCCCGCAGCTGCTGCTCCGCGAATCATCTTTCCCGGCTCCTTATACCTGGAAGCAGCTTCCTCCGATAAACTCCCGTAAAAGCGAATTTTTCGGAATATCCTCGCTTACAATCGTCAGGAAATAATCAAAGAATTTCAGAAGCCGCTTGGCCTCCACATACTCCGGCGCACTCTTTGGAATTCCGAACAATAACGGCTCCGCATAAGGCTTCAGCACCGCCAGTTCATAGATCAGTGCCGAATTAAACACCACATCAGCAGACTCCTGATAGGGGAAGATATTCTCCTCCTCTCCGCGGCGTACCGATGGCCACATGGCAATGGTCTCCTGTGCCGATGTGCCTCTGGTCCGTGCATCGCGCACGATCCGGCGCAGCAGCCGTCCGTCGGTGCTGGGGATCCGGTTATGCTCATCAATGTTTAACTGGGTCAGTGCACTGATATAGATCTTGAATTTATATTCCGGCGACAAGCTGTAGGAAAGCCGGTCATTGAGGCCATGGATTCCCTCGATCACCAGAATGTCGTCCTCGCCCAGCGTCAGGGTATTTCCCTTGTATTCCCGCTTGCCCTTTTTGAAATTGAAGGTGGGCATTTTCACAGTCTTTCCTGCCAGCAGATCGTTCATATCCTTGTTGAAC
>CAKRJM010000058.1 GCA_934351765.1 uncultured Lachnospiraceae bacterium
TGCGGCCCACAACTTCATAAGAAACATCAGGCCCCTTTCTGCAGAAACGCAGAGAGGGGCTTTTGACTGAAAAAAAATAGGGCTGATTGGAAAAGAAAATACGGTTGATTGGAAAAGAAAATACGGCTGACTGGAAAAGAAAATATGGTTGATTAGAAAAGAAAATATGGTTGACGGGGAACAGACAGTCTGATAGAATGTAACAAATGATGTTTATAAAAGTGATTTTTTGTTACAAATAAAGAAAAGCAGAAAAGCCACAGAAGCAGAAAACACGCGTGAAAACATATTTTTTTGAGAAAATGGATTGTTCGTGTAATCCCCTATGTATTATTTTTTATGTAAAAAATAAAAGCTAAAAGAATCCCTTCGGGATTCCCGAGTGAAAGACTGTAAAATAAAAACATAAGCAGAGCTATGCAAGGCGAGTGTAGAGAAAAAACAAAAACCTGCCCTCCGCCCGCAGCGCCCTGTCACAGTCTGAAAAAAGGAGAATTCCGATGACATTGATGAGAAGTGAATATAAGCAAGAAGTAAGTCGTTTTATGAGAGAGCTTGCCCTGGGACACAGTGGAACATATCTGGAAAATCCGGCCGTGGGGTTTGTGAAGGACGCCAAAGCCGGAGCCTTTGACCACCTGACTGATGAGCAGTACGAGAAGCTTCTGGCGTATTATGAAGATCTTTCAGGTTTTTGGAAGAGACAGTCCAGAGCAACCGTGGGAAAAATCTTTGAGGGCATCATGAAGGATGCCGCTCCTGATATGAAGAGTCTGTACCAGATCTCAGAAATTCTGGCGGACAGCTATGAGAGCCGTCCGGGCCATGAGAAGCTTGCCGGTGCAGGAGAAAGAAAAATAGACGAAGAGGTTGAAACCATGATCGCCATGCAGGAATGGGAGACAGAGGATGAACTGACGGAGCAGGAGCAGGCACGCGACCATAGAACCATGGGAAGAGAAGAACGGCTTTTTGCCATGAAACCGAGAGAAATCTATGACTATGTGAGCAGGCAGGTTTACGGTCAGAGAGAGGCGGTCAAGGCAGCTTCTATGCTGGTGTATAACCATCTGCGTGGCCGGAAGAGGAATGTGATGTTCATCGGACCGACCGGCTGCGGGAAAACAGAGATCTGGCGCGTGATGAGCAGTCTGTACCCGAACATCAAGATCGTGGACTGCACCCAGCTTACCATGGAAGGCTGGAAGGGTTCCTTTAAGCTGCGCAACATCTTCGATGACATGACCGTAGCAGAAGCAGAGCATGCCATCATCGTCATGGACGAGTTTGACAAGTTCTGTGAACCCAAGATGGGAAGCAACGGAACGGATTACAGTGCAGCCGGTCAGAATGAGCTTCTGAAGTGCATTGAAGGAACCATTCTGGACTACCCCACTGAGGGAAAGAATCAGTCTGAGAAGAAAATCGACACCTCGAAGGTGAGCTTTGTGTTCTGCGGAAGCTTCATCAATCTGATGATGATGAAGAATGAGGAGAGCCATTCGCTGGGCTTTGGAGCCGATGTGGACGGCGTAAGCGTGGACGCGCAGTATGAGCAGGCCATTTTGACGGATGACCTGGCAGACTTCGGCCATGTCCGGAGAGAAATCTGCGGAAGAATCAATCAGGTGGTACAGTTGAGCGGCATGACGGCCAGAGACTATCAGAACATTCTGAAAATTCCCAGCCTGTCGCCTCTTACAAAGCTGGAAAAGGAGTATGATCTGACCCTGAAGCTGGATCAGAGAACGGAGCGGCTTCTTACGGAAGAGGCGGAGCTGAACCACATGGGTGTCCGTTACCTTTACAGCTCCCTGCAGCGTCTGCTGGACGAAGAGCTCTTCGAGGATCAGGATCAGAAGGAATACACGCTGTGCCAGAGGGAATAATCCTCTGGTGCAGCTCTAAAACCTTAAAAAGGAAGAACAGACATGAAACAGAACAAAACAACCGATGAAAAGATCATACAGACGGCGGCAACTATGGAAATTGAAGATATGCCGCTGACGGACCGAAGCCGGAGCAATTTGAGCAGTATGGCTTCGGGAGAAAAAACAAGGGAACAGGTCACGCAGGAGATTACGGAAACTTACCGGAAACGTGTGGCGGAGGAGGAATTCTTCCGCGCACATTCCATGGAGGCACAGATTGACCGGTTTACCAGAAATGAAATCGGAAGTGTGCTGATCCCGCATATCTCCACAGGGATCGCCGGTCTGGATGCCCTTTTAGGCGGCGGCCTGACGGCGGGCGTCATCATGCTGGGCGGCCATTCCGGCATGGGAAAATCGACGCTGGCGTTACAGATCGCCCAGAATATTTCGGCGGCGGGAATCCCGGTCTATGGTTATTTCCTGGAAACGTCGAAGATTGGTGTCATTGCCAAGGCGCTTTCCAGACAGGTGTATCTTCAGACGGACGGAACCGTGTCCCTGTCGGCGGCGGAGCTGCTGTATGAGGGGAGCGTGAACCGCCTTGACCGGAAGCGCTGGGAGGAGATCGAACAGGCCAGACGGACGGTGAAAGAGGAATGCCGGAATCTCCTGCTCTTTGAGGATCGGAAAGCGGATCCCATCAGCGGGCTCCGGATCTACCGTGAAGTTTCTGAGCATGCACAGAAAGGAAATGCCGTGGTCATGGTTGATTACCTTCAGATCCTGGAGTCACAGACGGAGCAGAACGCTGCAAGAGCGTATCTGAATGATCCACGGACCATGCTCGATGCCAATATCCGCATTCTGCGCCAGCTTGCCTATGAAATGGAAATTCCAGTGGTGGTTATCAATTCCCTGAACCGCAGCAGTTATGGAAGAGCAGTCAGCGTATCGGCGTTCAAGGAATCCGGAGCCATCGAGTATTCGGCGGACGTGGTGCTTGCCATGCAGTTCGCTCTGTTCAGCGATCACGGGGAACTGAAAAACGGCGAGGCGGCAGCAGACCGGGAAAAGTCAAAAAATCCCAGAATTGTGGACTTAGTAGCACTGAAGCAGCGCTACGGGCGCTGCGGCATGGATGCCAGAGTGCGATTTACCTATTATCCGGGGAACGATGTGTTTCTGGAAAGTACCGATCAGAGGCCGGTGCCTGCTTCGAGAACTGCCGGAAAACGGACGAGAACCCGGGCGGTGACGGGAGCGGCAGAGGACGGAGCCCCTGCAAGGCAGCAGACGATCCCGGACCCGGACTATGATGCAGAATGGATCGAGAACTGCCGGTAGAAAAGGACAAGAGGCAGGAGAAATAAGAAAACAGGCGGGAGAGTTTATGAACAGACCAGACCGGTTTTATATGAACAACTGTAAGATTGCCCAGGAGCTTTACAAAAAAGAAATTCCGGCCATGAAAAAACAGCGGGTGGATGTGGGGAGCGGCTGTATTGTGTCTTATGCGGTAAAAACGGGCTGTTCCATGACCTGGCTGGAAAAACTGTTGTGTGATGCGGTGTACACACTCTGGCTGACCAGGCGGTTTGAGCGGCAGGGGATCCTTCGGGGAACCGTGACAATAACGGTAACGGAGCTGCTGGCTTGCATGAGCGGAAGCGGAACGATCCGGATCCGTCAGGCGGAGCCGGGGAGCATCTCCAAAGAACAGAGACTGGCAGACAGCCTGGAACGGCTCGGACAGATGGATATTGCCATCTGGTGGGAGGAAGAGATCGAGCGGCGGAGGCTTACGGATATTCCGGAGGTGCTGGCGGGAAAGCTTCTTCCGCTCCGGCGGATCAGTGGCACAAACCGGTTTCATCTGGATCTGGACCGGGGGCTGCCGCTGTATGAATATGCCTCCGCCATCCACCAGATCATCCGGATCCCTATGGAGCTTTTGACCTGCGAAGAAACCGTTCTGGCTGACGGAAGCGTTGTACCATCTTTGAAGCTTAAAAATTCCGACACCGTGATCCAGATGAAGCACCTGCTTTTGCAGCGGTGCGAGCTGCTTCGGAATCCGAAAAACGGGTTCTCAAACAGGAGCCTTCGTTACTGCTATCCGTCCCACAAACAGGCAGGAAGACTGGACGGGCTGCTTCCGATCATGGGCATCCGTGAGGAGGATTTTTCAACCGGTGCATGGTCCAATAAAAAGCAGGCAGTTCATAAACAGATGAAGGCAATTCTGGATTATTACTGTGCCGTCGGCTATCTGACAGGGTATCATGAAACAAGAGGCGGAGACGGGAAACGGAGCAGCATCATCGGAATCGATCTGGAGGGCGATATCCGGAATCCGGAGAGTTGTTTTCGCACGAAGAAAAAAGAAGATGCTTGTATGTTTCGGGAAAAACCGATAGAATAGAGAAAGACGAAAGAGAAGAGGAGAACAGGAAATGGAAGAGAACCTCAGAGCGCTGGAGGAGCGCATTGCGGAAAAAATCCGGGATTTTCAGGCTGATCCGGACTATGGAAAGCCGTATGATGCTGCTCATGTAGACACCTGGATCCGACAGTTTGATGAAGCAGACCGCGAAGCGATTCTGCTGGAGACGGATCATCTTCTGGAAGAGAACTATATGAGCCGGAAAAAAATCGAGAAATTTTTTGATTCCATCTGGAATACAAAGGAGATTTTCGGAGAAAAGCCTTTTAAAACCTTAAACCGGGCACAGTTTCTGGACATTCAGGGAAAGGGCAGCAGCCAGAAGCGGCTGGTAAAGCTGATGGAGGAGTATTACCATAGCTCCAAGGGCATTGTCATCAACCGGATGAACCATAAATCGGTGGACCGCTATTTTTATCTGGATGACTGTATGTACACCGGTATGACACTGTTAAAGGACATTGGCACCTGGATCCAGAGCGGCGAGCCCCATGAGGGCGCAGAGCTGGATATCATCTTCCTGGGGCTGTATGATGGGAACTTTCCTTATGTGAAGAAGCGTCTGGATGAAATCTGTGCCGGGAAGAAGATCACACCGAAGATCTACCTGCTGAAGGAGTATCACAATGTGATCGGGGATCCGCCCTATGATGTGCTCTGGCCGCGGTATGATGCGGAAGATCCTTATGTGAAACAGTATCTGGACTATGTGGACAGCCTGCGGGAAAAGTATCATAAAAAGGGTTTGACGTTCCGGGCGTACATAGACGGAGAACCGCAGTCAAAGCTGTTTAGCTCAGTGGAGAGCCGTGATATTCTGGAACGGGCGCTGCTCCAGAAGGGTGCTTATATCTGTTCCCTGCCCAGTACGCCAAACGAACGGCTGAAGCCCATGGGCTACAACCATACCATCTCTTTGGGCTACGGAGCGTTTTTTGCTACCTGCTATAATATTTCCAACAATTGCCCTCTGGCATTTTGGTGGGGCACAACGGCCAGGGAACGAAAAGGCCCCCTGGGGAAATGGTATCCGCTGCTGTCACGGGAAGCAAACTCGGTCAGTGCGGAGAAGCAGAGATAATCTGAAAAACGGCAGAAATGAATCGCGTGATTGCACAGAAATGCTGTTTGGTTAAATGAAAGGGATAAACAATGAGCGAAACAAGAGAGGATTACAAAAAATCTTTTGGTGCGGCAATTCACATCATAACTGGCCTGCTGGAGCCGATCGTTTCTGTGAAGGAGGATGAGGTACTTCAGGATGTTTTAAATAAGAACCTGGAGGATATGTGCTCCGATATCATGGACGAGGGACCGCGGATGATCTCCGATGCATTTCTGGACTGGTTTTTCGATGCGTTTCCGTACCTGTATTACGGACTGCTCCAGGAGCCGGAGAAAACTTCGGATCTTCCGAAGATCCTGTATGGGATTGCCTATAATTATTATGAAGAAACCGCAGAATATTCGGTCAAGATCGTAGAGCGGTTTGACCTGGAGCCTTATTCCATCGATTTTCATGTATTCAGCGAGGAGTGTTATTCCCGGTTCTGCGGAAGGCTCATGGAGCGCATGAAGGTGTTGAATCCGGTCAGCGATTCCGTAGATGATCTGTGCAGCCGCATGATGCCGTCCCAGCGTTACATGATCGGTTTTGTGTTCTGCAGCTTCAGTGCCATGCTCTGCGAGCTGATGCATAACGAAGAACTGAAGGAGCTTATTGACGAGTTGGTTGTGTTTATGCGGTCGGTGGTGGCCTCTCATGCCATACCGATGACCGTGTTTGCCAATGCGGCGGAGGAGCAGGGGATTTCCATGCAGGAGGCCGTTGATATGCTGGCGGAACAGGAAGTGTGGATGACATGGTAGAGACGACGGAGAAAACGATCCGTCTTGCAGTGGAATATGCACACAGCCACAATATAAAGCATCTGGTGGCGGCAACAACATCGGGGGAAAACCTGAACTATCTGCTGGGAGAAACGGATCTGCATATTGTGGGCGTGACCTGTGTGTATGATCATGGAGAAAATCGTCTTTCCGAAGAACGGAGAAAGCAGTTCGAGCAGGCGGGCATGGATCTCGTTACGGCGGGGCATGCGCTCAGCGGCGTGGAGCGGAGCTTTTCCAGACAGTTCGGCGGTTATGGGCCGGTTGAGATCATGGCAAATACTCTTCGGATGTTTTCCCAGGGAACCAAGGTCTGTGTGGAGGTCAGCACCATGGCACTTGATGCGGGAAAGATTCCTTACGGAGAACCGGTGCTGGCAATCGCCGGGAGCGGGCATGGAGCCGATACGGTGCTGCTTTTGACGCCGTCCTATACAAGTTCCATTCTGGAAACACGGATCCATCGGATCCTTTGCAAACCGGAGTGATCTTCCACTTTTTCCGGCGGAGCGATAAAGTATCATAAAAAAGAGAAAATAGGAGGATTTTACAGATGAAACTGGCAGTACCTTATGAAAACGGTGCGATTTTTCAGCATTTTGGAAAAACAAAGGTGTTTAAAGTATATGAGATCGAGAATGGAAGCGTTGTTGCCGAAGAGCTTCTGGATTCCAACGGCGAGGGTCACAGTGCGCTTGCCGGACTGCTGGCAGAGCTGGGTGTCCAGGCTGTGATCTGCGGCGGGATCGGAGAGGGCGCACAGTCGGCGCTGACAGCAGCGGGAATTGAGATCTGCTCCGGCGCAGAGGGCGATGCAGACCGGGCCGTGGAGGCCTATTTAAACGGCGAGCTTGTTTCCGCAGGCGTGAACTGTGACCATCATCATGAAGAAGGCCATTCCTGCGGCGGAAACTGCGGGGACGGAGAAGAGGAACATTCCTGTGGCGGCTGTGGCGGCGGATGCAGTGGCTGCGGTTCCCATCAGCCTTCCTTTACCGGCCCCAATGTGGGAAAGACCTGCCGTACTCATTACCGCGGCACCTTCAACGATGGAACACAGTTCGATTCTTCCTACGACCGCGGCGAGCCGCTGGAGTTTGTCTGCGGCGCCGGACAGATGATCCTTGGCTTCGATAAGGCTGTGGCAAACATGAAGGTCGGTGAAACGATCCAGGTTCATCTCATGCCGGAAGAAGCATACGGACAGACAAACCCGGATGCCATCATTACACTGGAGATCGCCAATCTGCCCGGCTCCGAGGAGCTTACCGTCGGCCAGCAGGTGTACTTGACCAATCAGTATGGCCAGCAGTTCCCGGTAAAGGTAACAGCAAAAGAAGAAACGACCATTACCTTTGATGCAAACCATGAAATGGCCGGAAAAGAACTGAACTTCCAGATCGAACTGGTAGAGGTTAAATAAAAAAGCAGGAATTGTAAAGACGAAAAAATGAACGGCAGGCACGGCGGAAACAGTCTGGATTCAGACGCCGCACATGACGCCGCAGAATCAGGAAGACAGCTTTCGGGCTGTCTTTCTGTGGTGAATGGGAGAAATGTATATGGGTGAAAATTTGAATGAGAAAAATGATTTTCGGCTGCCTTTGCCACGTTTGCGTCCTGGAGATTTGAATGACAAATTCTCTCCCATAAGGTATAATACTAAGTATGGTATTTTGTTTGTTACTGTCCACAGATAATATTCCGCGAGATAGTTTGCTCATTACGAAATGAGAGGGAGATTCTTCAAAGGTAGGCGGAATGACGATGGCAGGATATTTAATTAAAGATACAACCAGAGAAGAAAGACAAAAGATTGACAGAAAATCATTTGAAAGAATAGAAGGGAAAAAACATGCTTAGAAAACCGATTCTTGCGTTGGCAGCTGACCGCACGCGGAAAGCTCAGATAAATCATGTGTGCGGAGACCCGGAGGCGTGGTTTGATTCGCAGCCGTTTCGGGAACGGAATCTGTATGCGGCATCGTTTGACTTTTTTGTAGACTGGGAATCGGAGCAGGTGTGTGATGAAGTGTGGATCAAGCGGATCAGTGATTCGGACTCGATCCAGGAAAAAAGTGAAACGGAGCTGTTAAAGCTGATCTCGGCGTGCGATGGAAAAGAAAAGTCCAACCGGATATATCTGTTTCTGGCCGCGCAGGGAATGAAAGAAAAATATATGCTGTTTCGGGATGTCCCGGAAGCGCAGTGGGAAAATGGACAGGAAAAGGTTGTGGAGCTGGATCTGTCCAGATATAAGGAAAATTCGGTCGCGCGGTACGATGCAAAGGAAATACAGGAGAAAATCGGACAATTAAGAAAACGTCCGGCGCCCATCGGGAGTGCCGGGCTTATATATGCCACATCGTCTCTGGAGGGGTATCTGTCGCACCAGCCATATTTTTGGCCGGGGGATGCGGATACCGTGATTTTTGACGGAAAAAATGAGGCAGCAGCGATCCTTGAATTTAAAAAGCATACAGCAAGATCAAAGATCCCGTTTGCGGATCAGAAAATCACAAACTATTTACAGAAGGATAATTTGAAATACAAGAGCCTGGCACTTCTGCGGGACCGGCTCCATACCGATCTGTTTGTGTTATACTATCCGATACAGGAGGAGATTCCTTATATGATCATAGAAAAACTGGATGGACCGGCGGATGCCCTGTTCGCAAGTGAACGATATGAGATTCCATTGCCCAATTACAGAAAGGCTGATCAGATGAGGGCCTTTGCGGATCAATTTATCACAGACGTTTTAAAACGGCAGGAGAAAATCAGATGATCGAGAACGTGAACATGCAAAGCAGGAATCAGACAGAACAGAATATCAATGCAATCGGCAGACTGTTTCCGGGCTGTATAACCGAGACCATCGGAGCAGATGGAAGGGAGCGGAAAGCAGTAGATTTCGATATGCTGAAACAGATGCTTTCCGATGTGGTCATAGAGGGAGAGGAGTTCTATGGACTGTCCTGGGTGGGGAAAAAGCAGGCGATCGTGGATGCCAATACACCGGTTAAGAAAACGCTGCGCCCGCAGACAGAGAAGAGCGTGAACTGGGATTCAACGGAAAATATCTATATTGAAGGAGATAATCTGGATGCTCTGAAGCTTTTACAGGAGAGCTATCTGGAGAGTGTAAAGCTGATCTATATTGATCCGCCATATAATACGGGAAGCGATTTCATTTATAATGATTCCTTTAAGGTTTCGGCTGCGGAATATGAGATGGAGGCCGGACGGGTGGATGAAGATGGAACCCGTATGTCGGTCAATTCAGAAACCAGCGGCCGTTTCCATTCAAAATGGTGCTCGATGATGTTTTCGAGATTATTTCTTGCGCGGAATCTGCTTTCGCAGGATGGCGTGATTTTCATCAGCATTGATGATAATGAAGTGGAAAATCTGAAGCTGATCTGCAACGAAATATTTGGAAAACAGAATTTTGAGGGGCATATCCACTGGAGAAGACGGCATAATCAGCCAAATGACAAAACAAAGATGATCGGTATTGTTGCCGAGCATATTTTAGTCTATGCGAAGGACAGTGTGTATTTAAAGCAGGTGGGCGTGGGAAAGCTGGATCTTACGGCATCCTTTACCAATGCGGATCATGATCCAAGAGGTCCCTGGGCCAGCAAGCCCTGGAAGACCGGTTCCGGTCAGAATGGCAGCCGGTATCAGATCGTGACCCCCACAGGAAAAATCCTGGATGAAGAGTGGATGGGGGATGAATCGACTTATAAAAAGTATCTGGAAGAAGGACGGATGTATTTTCCAAAGGGCGGAGACGGAATGCCCCGAAAGAAGTATTATCAGTTTGAACGGGAAGAGGAGGGACAGTGTGCCACCAACTGGTGGCCCCATGAGCAGTTCGGCCACAATCAGGGGGCCAATGACTGTATGACCGGGTTGTTTGGCGTAAAAAATGTGTTCAGTAATCCCAAACCGGTTGAACTGCTGCGGGCCATTATGAAAGTGGCCAATGTGAAGGATGGAGATGTGGTTCTGGATTTCTTTTCCGGATCGGCAGCAACGGCTCATGCAGTCATGAAATTAAATTCGGAAGGAAACGGAAAACGAAAGTTTATCCTGATTCAGCTTCCGGAGAAATGCGGGGAGAAAACAGAAGCATACAGGCTGGGATATGAAACAATCTGCCAGATCGGGGAGGAACGGATCTGGAGAGCGGCCAAAAAAATAAAAGAAGAAACGGGCGCAGACATTGATTATGGATTTCGGGTATTTTCCGTGGACACAACGAACAGGAAGGAAGTTTATTACAGTCCCGCAGAATATTCGCAGGAGCTGCTTTTTATGCTGGAATCCAGTGTGAAACCGGATCGGACTGATCTGGACCTGTTGTTTGGCTGTCTTCTGGACTGGGGACTTCCGTTATCCCTGCCGTACCATTCAGACATAATAGAAGGCTGTACCGTTCACAATTATAATGCAGGGGATCTGATCGCCTGTTTTGATGAGAATATTCCGGAGAGTGTGATGAAGGAGATCGCAAGGCAGAAGCCTCTTCGTGTGGTGTTCCGGGATCACAGCTTTTCCGGAAGTGCATCAAAGATCAATGTGGGAGAACTGTTTAAACGGATGGCTCCGGATACGGCTGTCAAAGTGATTTAAGGAGGAGAGTCAATGAAGCTGCAATTCAGGCATCAGAAGTTCCAGGAGGATGCCGCAAAAGCTGTCGTCGATGTGTTTGCGGGACAGCCATATCAAACTTCTTCTTATCGGACGGACAGGGTCAATGGAACGCATCAGATGTCCCCGGCGGAAGCACAGGAATCCACCGTATGGGGAAATCAGCGGATCGTACCGGAACTGAAGGATCCGATCATTCTGGATCATATCCGGACGATACAGAAACGAAATCAGATCGATCCGTCTCCAAGACTGGAGGGAACTTATAATTTAACGGTTGAAATGGAGACCGGCGTTGGCAAGACCTATACGT
>CAKRJM010000059.1 GCA_934351765.1 uncultured Lachnospiraceae bacterium
CAGCCCTGATCCCGCGTTACCCACGTGTGGAGAAATAAGCGTCCAAACACCATTCCCATCAAAAAGCCGCCAACATGAGCCGCTGTATTGATTCCGGCATTGGCAATTCCGCTGTACAGCATCAGGAAGATCATCAGGAGCATCCGGTTTCTGCTGAACCCCGGGACAGATCCTCGTACCCGAAATACCAGAAAGCACAGCACCCCCACCAGTCCAAATACGGCACCTGAGGCTCCTGCTGATACGATCGTTTCCCGCCGCAGGCAGTACCATGCGATGGTCACTATATTCCCGGCGATTCCGCTCGCCAGATAAGCAGCAAGCACACGCAGACTGCCCAGCCGCTCCTCCAGAAGCTCTCCAACCACCAGAAGCATTAACATATTTCCACCGATATGACGGATATCAAAATGTACAAACATGGATGCAACAAGTGGAAACAGCCCTCTTCGGTAGTGACCATTTACAATATAAATGGCTCCCTTCTGAACCAGGCTCATACCGCTCAGTGAACCGGTAAGCAACAGATATAAAAAGTACAGAACATTTACTCCCACCAGTGCTGTGACTGCATAAGGGACTTTTCTCTTTTCCAAGAATTCCATGGCGCGCTCCTTTTTTTTGCCACCTTACCACGAATCTCCAATCCTGTCAAACGCCCGAAATTCATAGTCCAATTCCGCCATAACAATCCTGTCTCCATTCTGTATGACTCTGCTTTCATGTGGGAGAAGTCCCTGCCCGTTCAACCAGGTTCCATTGGTGGAATTCAGATCCTGTATCCAGTATTTCCCATCCTTCCGGTCAATCACTGCATGAAGACGGCTGATACCATTTCTCCCGGGATCATACTGCGTTCCAGCCTGGCTTCCAATGTAAAACGGGAACGTTTCCAGCGTCACGGTTTCCTGTCGTTCTTTGCAATATAGCACTGGAAAATCCCCCTGTTCTTCTACATAAAGAACTTCCGTCGGCTGTTCTTCTTTACCAGACGGTTCTTCCGCCCATTCGTTCTCTTCGTCCTGTTCCCAGTTGTGCCGCTCCATCTGCCCCTGCCGTTCCCGTTTTCCCATCCCCTGCAGCCATTGGACAATCGGATTCCCAGTCCGCTTTCTTTTACGCCTCAGGCTTCCGGACTTCTGTTCTGCATAATATGATTCATGTGGTTCTGCTATGGTATAGCGGTTCTGTTTCTCACATTCCGACTCAAGGCGATTTTCTTTTTCATCAAATACCTTTGGTTCCTCCCAGAACCGTCCACCTGCTCCAACCTGATTGTCTGCTTCTTCCCAGCCATTTCCGATAAGCTCCATCGCAGAACAGAACCCCTCATGTCCCCATTCCGGCTTCCTGCTCTCCCGGCACAGACGGAGCAGGACCCGGATCAATCCCGGTTCTGTCTCCGGCGCCTGCCCCAGAAACAGCCAGATCAGTTTCCGAATATGATCTTTCCAGTTTCCAGGCTGATCCGGACAATAAAAGAAACGACATCGCAAATGATCTGGCTCCAGATAAAGAAATTCCGGATCCAGAATAATCCCGTCTGGTTCCAAAAGATATTGTTCCAGCTTTTGGAAAAGTTCAGCGACCTGAAGGATCAGTATCCGCACCATTTCCTCCGTCAGCGGACGAAATTCCAGCAGAAGTGCCAGAGGCTGTGCACCGGTTATCTCATACCCATAGTGCCAGCAATTATCCTCCCATTCTTCATAAAACAATGCCAGGCCCGGAATCTTATTTCGCCGCAGCATTTCCATTCCCGCCGTCCGGCTGTCCGCTCCCTCAAACAAAACCCAGGTTCTTCCCTGTTCCCGTTTATATTCCGCTTTCATCTGCCGTTTTCCTCCGCGCTCTTACAACCTGTTCTCCATAAAGGCGTTTCACCTGCACAGAAACCTCCATTCTCGGTTCCTTCAGAAAAAACAATGTTCGGGGAAGCGCCGCTAAAAAACGCCCCGTCCCAGCTCCGTTTACCTGAACACTTCTTCCCCTCACATCTACTGACCCTGCTGAATCCATAATCAGGCCAGCTATGTTTTCTTCTTCCCTTTGTTCTTTCCGAAATGCCTGCTGCTCTGCCGTTCCATATACCCAACATTCCAGCCATACCCTGTCATGAAGAAACAGAACGCCGGACAATACAAACAATATAACTCCCAGTGCAAGCGGCATGAGAATCGCTGCCTCCACCGTATAACTTCCCCGCAGCTTCCGCTTCAGAATCTCTGATCCTTTTTTTGTCCCTCTCTTTTTATTGATTTCCCGATACCATAACCGCTTTGCCTTTATCCCCATACACTCCACCTCATTGCCTGAACCAGCACGACCCCGCCAAGCAGAAACGGAGCCAGCGGAAGTTCCCGGTTTCTCTGCTTCTTTATCACGGCCAGCCAGAACGCCGGAATCATCATAAGCAGAAAACTGGCTTCCAGATACAGATATATCTCAGCTCCCGTCACGCTCCCTGTCCCCAGTACCATCCAGCCATCGCCGCTTCCGATCTGCTTTGGTGCCAGCCTGGACAGGACAAGCAGAAGCCCTCCCGGCAGCACAGCCAGAAAAATTTCTATCCCCCTGAATTCTCCAGCTGCCATCGATAAGCTCTGTACTGCCGCACCGGCAGCCACTCCCATCATCAAAAGCCAGACCGGAAGCTTCCGCTCCTTTAAGTCAAACCAGCTGCATACTGCCAGATAGCCTAACGTAATCCCAATTTTAACTTCATTCATACTTTCGCTTCCGCATTTTTATTTAACTTGTTGCTCCTGTTATGCCCCACAGCGTGAGCACTCACCTCTCCTTCCAGTCTCGGACTCCGGAATCTTTATAATCCATCTCCGCAATCCGGTACAGCCACGGTTCCGATGATACCTGCTCCCCCAGTCTGTAACATAAACCGTGCCATTCACAGCCCCGTCTGACCTCACGCATACCTCGCATGGCTTGTATGTTTCTCCGTCTTTATTTCTCCTGGAAGCCACAGTTTCTCCGGCAATTCCCTGTATAGAAAGCGCCAGATAGGAGCAGCTTCTGGATCTATGGTACACCGTTCCCCGCTGTGTAATATATACATATGTCTCCGCCTTCTCGTCGTTTTCTCCAGAATCTGAAATCCGTTCCTGTCCGTTCCAGAACCGCCGCCTGCTTCGCTGAAGGTATGTTCCCTTCCAGGCTCCAAACACATGAAGCGCCGGACCGGCCTCATAACAAACCGTAAAATCCAGATAATCCGCACGCTTCTTTCCATTTCGGATCATGGAAAGCCCCGACTCCCCCAGTTCAAGTCCGGTTCCCGGTGTCAGATTCCGTACCGAAGCAGGAATCCCGGCTTCCGAAACACCATAAATCGCCTGGTTCCGTACCGCCTCTTCCAGATAAAATTGAATCTCCGTCTGATAGGATATCAGCTGAAACAGTGAAAACAATACACTGATCATCAGAAGAAACAGACTCATGATCAAGGACGCCTCCACTGTCATGCTGCCGCGCAAGGAGGTGGATACAGACACTCTCCCCCACCGGCGTCCAGGCTGCCTGTGAACCCATATATGATCGGATCTGATTTGCATTTGGAGAGATTTTTGGAGACTTGTCCCCCAGGGCAGTTTCCCAGGGACAAAAAAATGAGATTGTTTTTTATTGCTAGATCTGAACTGAAGCCTGACATGCAGGCCGCCTTGCCGTGTGGAAAAGAGCATCTGTATCCACCCCCTTTCGTAATCATATTTCGTCGTATCCATAAGCCGCATACGCCTTATAAGTATAGGTTGTCCGCAGCGGCAGCCGGAAGAACATCGGTTTCGCCTCAAAAATAGTCTCCACCCCCGCGTAAGACAGACAGTTTTCCAGAAAGAATCCCGAATCTGCCGCCCGCAGGTTCACTTCCATAAGATTCATGCTCCGTGAAAGTCCTTCTTCCCCGTCCCCAAGGAAACAGAGCAATGTCAGATACGTTTTGTAATCCCAGGTCAGCGTCATTTCGGATTTTCCTTTGCTTCCGTCCACCGTCTTTTCGCTTTCGGAAGAACTGCTTCCAGTCAATAATGCCGGTGCCTGCTCCAGAGACAGCTTCCAGTCCCGTTCTGTTTTCACCAGTGGAACCTGCCCTCCCGCAAACAGAATCCTTCCATCAGACACTGCTTCCGCAAGCGCCCACGCCCCAAGAAGAAGTGCTGCTGTCAAACGGATTAATGGCAGTATCCCCGTAAATCCCACCAGCGCAGCTGCCACAGCTTCGGCCTCAGCCCGTTTTCCGGTGTCACGCAGCAGATACAGCATATTCATGCCGGTTCTCAGCGCTATCAGTTTCTTAGCCGCCTGTTCTATATTTTCCCGGTCGGAATCTTTTCCCGCCAGAATATATTCCAATTCATAAGCGAGTACCGTTTCTCCCGGTTCCAGAAAATTTCCGAAGTGATCTGACATATATAATGCCGTTATGACTTTGTCCAAAGCTCCCATTCCTCCGGCTCCTTCCAGTCCGGACACCCGTGTTTCTGTTTTTAACCTGGCTTCCGAAACTTTCGTCCCCTCCGGGAGTATCAGCGCTAACATTCCTGTTTCCTGCCAGTTCTCTGCCGCCTGCAAAAGCGGACTTTCCTGTTTCTCCTGCACATTTTGTTCTGGGATCTCCTCCAAAAGTGTTCTGATTTTTACCGCCTCCGGATCATCCTGCTGTAATAATTCTGTCCCCAACGCTTCCATCGCATCCGCAGCCTGCAAAAGTTTCTGCCGTATGCCTTCCTGTTCCGTCTGCCGCTCTCCTCCATCTTCATAAGCCTTCAGATTATTCAGTTCTTCTTCCATGATCCCATATGCTGCCTCCCCTACCTGTCCCTGTCTCGTTTTCAGGTTTTCCTGTTCTCCGGAAAGGGCTTCCGTAAACACCTCAGTCTTTTTTCGTACCTGCTCTCCCACCTCCTCTGCCTGCTGTTTGGCCAGCCGTGCCTGTTCCTGCACCATTTCTGTCACTGCTTCTGATTCCGCTTCGGACATTCCTGCATTTCCAGCGCCTTCCTCATACTGTCTCCATGCCTCCCGCAGATTATTTCCTGCCTTTGAAACCGCTGTATACTCTTCCTCCAGCCCTGCTGCCATATCGCCCAGTCCTGACAGCCCCCGTACATATTCAGAAACCACCCCGGCATCGGTTACAAGCTCTTTCTGACCCAGAAGTTTTTCCGCCAATGCCTCTGTTCCATGGGCTTTCATGTCCCGGAGAATTTCTGCCCGGAATGCTGCGGCTCCATCCTGCACTGCTGTTTCCGCTCCCGTAACAGTTATCTCTTTTACGGTAAATGGAAATAAATTATTTCCATGTCCGGTACTGCCCATTTCCGGTTCCCCATAAATTTCCAGGATCTCTCTCATAGTATCCGTAAATCCTGCACTGTCTGCCATAAATAACAGATGATACTGTTCCCACAGCGGACGGTAATAGCCGGCAAACACTGATTCCAGAGCGGATCCCTGCGCCGTTTCCATCAGGAACGAAAGCGCTGAATATCTGGCCGACTCCAGAGCGCCGCAGATCAGGGTCAGAATCGTAGTAAGAAGCAACGTGAAAAACACCGTAATACTTCCTCTGGCCTTCTCCATCAATACACGCTCTTGGTTTTACTGTCGATCTGCGCAAAGATCGCTTTCACCAGTGAGATCAGCTGTTTTTTGAAAATCAGCACCAATGAAATCAGTACCACCAGAATAAGAATCACTTCTACTACTCCGACAGCAGTTTCCTCTTCCCAGAAATCCGCGCTTCCAGACTCCTGCCAGACTCCTGTTTCCGACATATACTCCAATTCCTGCTTTTCTGTTCCAGCCGGTTTCATTCCGATCTTCCCCATAACATTCTGTTTCCCTCTGTTCCAGTTCTGCTTCTTCATAAATGCTCCTCCTTCTTTTCCCCGTCTCAAAAGGACAGGAACGCCGGTGTCATCACTGCTGCCAGTACCACAAACAACATCAGGAACATCGGCAGCATCAGTTTCGTTTCTGCTTCCTCACCAAGTCTCCTGGCAAGATTCTTTCGTTCCTCAAAGGCACTTTCCGACTCCTCTTTAAGCCGGATCGCCAGCTTCGTCGTCCCCTGCTTCAGATTTTGTTCCAGAAGCGCACCGAATTTCATATATGCATGAAGCCCACACCGTTTTCCAAATTCACCGTAGGCCCGGCTCTCGTATCGTCCATTCTCAAGCTGCTTCCAGGTAAAGCGCATTTCTTCATAAACATATCGTGTCGGCTCCCCCTGTGCGGTCCGCTTTTCATATTCTTTCACGATCCTTTCCCATATATTTCGGACAGAAATTCCTGCCTGCAATAACACCGTAAACCTCGATACCAGCTCCGGATAGTCCAACAGCAGCTCCTTTTCCCGCTTTTTTAACTGATCCTGTCTCCGGCTGCCCGCCCGGAACGGAAGGTAGAGAAGCAGACAGACTGGAATCAGTATCAGCCATATGCCCTGCACTTCTTCTTTCCGATACCAAATCAGCGTCTCTCCATTCTCCTTTTCCGGAAGATATATCTGTTCCCCCTTCTGTTCCTCTATGGCACTCCGAAGTTTTTCCAAAAACCGTTCTTCTTCTTTTACCAGTATCGGATAAATTTTCAAAAGCACTTCAGCTTCCCGCACCTGATCCTGACAGGACAGACTCATAAGAAATTTTGCCTGTTCGCCATCCGGATCCAGTTTTCCATTTTCTTTTTGCACGGTTCCGTCATCATCCATCAGATCCCGTGTCTGACTTGTCCAATCTACGATTACCAATCCATCTTGCGCGGTTTCCGGCAGCCGGATCCTGCCTGTCACATGATCCCTGCCTCCCGCATCCAACACGTTCAATACTTCTTCTTCCGCTGCCTTTAACAGCTTTTCAATCTCCTCCTTTCCAGGAACCATTCCATCCAGAGCAATCTCCACAGGGATTCGTTCCCCATTTTCCCGTTCTACTTCCAGTTCATAAACCATCTCCTGTTTTCCGATTCCCGGTCGTTTCAGCTCCCGAACAGCCTCCTGTCTCGTTCCCATGAGAAGCCATACACTGCCTGCCAGAACTGTAACTGTCAAACAAGCTCCCAGAACTGACACAAGCCTGCTGTCCTGTTTCCGGATCAGACTTTCTGCATCTTCCATGGGATACAGCTTTCGATACTGTAAAAGCTTTTTGGGGTCCGGTGCCGGTTTTCCACGCTTACGGCAAAGTTCATAGTATTTATCCACAATCATTCTGCTGATTTTCCCCATATATCTCCTTATACCTCAATGGCTGAGATCCGTTTTGCCAATGCCGCCGCGATAACATAAACAGCCAGACAGACCGTCATGACAATTCGTCCGATTCCGGTCTCGTAGAGAATCTGAAAAAACTCCGGTGAGGTCTGATTCATGTAAAACAGAATTGCCAGCGGGATCACCTGCATGAGCCGCTGCTCATACTGTCTGCCGCGGAGCATGGTAAAGATCTCTTCCTGTACCTCCAGCCTTCCTGCAATAACCTGAACGGTTTCCTGAATAATGCTCCCCAGCGTTCCTCCGGTTCTTCTTGCCGCCTGAAACACCTCCGCAAAGCATTCCGCCTCAGGAAGTCCGATCCGCTCCGCAAGCTCCCGCACTGCCTGCTCCAGCGGTACATTCATTCCGATTCGCATCCTGATCCGCGCAAACTCTCCGGTCATCCGATCCTCTTTCCCATAGAGGAATGCCAGTTCCCCAGCTGCATCTTCCATGGCATTCTCCGCCGAATGCCCTGCCTGAAGGGACGCACTCAATGCCAGAAGCCCGTCCTTAAACCGGACTGCCAGAGCCTGCCGCTGCGCCGCAGTTTCCTGCATTTTCATCTGCCTTACCAGAACAACCGACAGTGGAAGCAGTATCACAAACCCCAACAGACTGCGGTAAAACAGATAGGCAAACACGCCCAGACGGGCCGCCGCTTTTCCATACAGCCCCAGTTCATGAGCACTCCGTTTTTTCAAAGGGCTTTTTCTGGTCGTAGAGTGTGACAAGCCGATAGGCTTCTGTTTTCCGGTCATAACCATTCACCTCCAACACAGTCTGTACCTGCCTGCTGCCGTCCCGCTCCCGCTTTAGCTGAATCAGAATATCAATGGCAGATCCGATCTGCTCCCGGATTGCTGCCAGCGGAAGATCTCCACCCATCATAGACATGGTTTCCAGTCTGGCCAGCATATCTTGAGCTGAACGGGCATGGCCGGTGGAAAATGATCCATCATGCCCGGTATTCATCGCCTGTAACATATCCAGACAGGCACCATCCCGAACCTCTCCCACGATAATCCGATCCGGTCTCATCCGCAAAGCGGTCTTGATCAGCTCCCGTATCGTGATCTCCCGCCCTCCGGCAGCGCTGCTCCTTGCTTCCAGGCGTACCAGATTCCGAAGTCCCTGAAATTTTAATTCTGCAGAATCCTCGATGGTAATAATCCGTTCCACCGGTGGGATCCAGGCTGAAAGGGCATTGAGAAACGTGGTTTTACCACTTCCGGTTCCACCGGACACAAATATATTTTTCCGTTTTTCCACACAGTCCTTTAAAAACTCTGCAAGCTCTGCCGGGAGACTTCCCATCTCCACCAGCCGTTCCAGGGAAAACACCTGCTTTCCGAATTTACGGATTGTTACCACAGGTCCGTCAATGGCCGCTGCCCGCAGCACCACGTTGACTCTGGCGCCATCCTCCAGCCGTGCGTCCGCAATGGGATTTGCTTCATTGACCGTTCGATTCACTCTGGAAACGATCTGCTGGATCACATCCTCCAGCTTTTCTCTGGAAGAAAACCTTACGCCGCTTTCCTGAAGCTTTCCGCCTCTTTCCAGAAAAATCCGATCCGGACCATTAACCATGATCTCCGTAACCGTCTCGTCCTCCAGGAACTCCTGCAGCACATCCAGCCTCCGCAGACTGTTGAACAACGCCGCCCGCATGGGAATCCGTCTTTCCAGACTGATCCGGTTCCGGCGGTTTTCCTTGACGATCTCCTCATCGATCATCTCAAGAAGCCGCTCATCGGAAACTGCTTCTCCGGCCTCCAGTCTTCCAAGAAGCCTTTTCCGGATCTCTTCCATGATCGGTCACCTCGCTTCCTGTTATCAAAAAGCCAGGATCTCCGGATATTTCCATATACTTTCGTAGCTTCTCCCGCTGCGGAGCATGAAGTGCCTGTTCCAGCGTCCGGATTTCTCCTGCTTCTTGAATCAGTGTTCCCGGAAGAAAATGACTTTTTCCACCGAATCTATGCTTCTCCAGCCACGAGGCTGCCGGGCTTTCCGCTTCTCCGATAATGGCCTGACATGCTTCCAATAACGAGCCTCTCCCCGACACTCCTCCAAGATTTAAAATCAACTGGCGGTATCCGCCCAGTTCTGCCAGTGTCCGAAAAAATTTCGGCTCATACAACATTCCATCCCGGTAAAGATCCTCCGGATCCCGGACCGGGGCAATCATCTGGGCAGAACTGTTTCCAAGAACTGAGGCCGCCAGCCTTGCCGTCGTGAGACTGTTCTGGCTGTAATAATAGTAAAGTTCCGATAATTCCGGACTTTCAGCTCCCATAAGCGTCTGAAAAGAAGAAAATTCTTCCAGCGTCAGATACAGCGTTCTCCCCCGTTCTGCAAACAGTGCTGTCAAAAGCATCCCAAGTCCTGTGCTGTCCGTTCCCGGCGTACAGATCCCGATCAGTTTTCCCTCCGTCTTCCCGTTTCCACCTCCATGCTCCGTAAGAAATTCTGATTCAAATAACAACAGTAATGCTTTCCAGATCCGGTCCGCCGGCTGATAACGGCAGATCCGCGGAAGTTCCAATCCGTCCGGTTTGGATCCTCCTCCTTTTTCTGCCTCTGAATCCGATCTGCCGGTCTCTGCCTCCCCTCCTTCTTCCAGCCTTATCGCTTCTGTTTCCGACAGAATTACAGACTTTACATCCGGACTGGCACGGCAGAGATTTTCTGCCGTCTCATCTGCCAGAAGAATCCCTATCCGATTTTCTCGAACCGCCTGTTCCAACGCTTCACTCCCCGTAAACACCTGGATCTCCGCCGCTTCCCCATGGTGCCTCCGAAAATACCCTGCCAGAGACCGTGCATAGCCGGGATTACGGTCATATATACCAATTTTTATCCGCTCCATATACTTCCTCCTTACATGGTCTGACTGACCACCCATACCAGGCTTCCCAAAAACAAGGCTGCCGCAAAGGGAATCGTGTCCTTTTTCTGATACCCCCGTCCAAGATCATAGGGAAGCCATTTTTTTCTGTTCTTACATTGAATCATCCATGATCTGAAATAAGAAAGCCGGTCCAAAACACTTCGATAACAAACCATCCGAAACAAAGACATGATGCCTCCCATCACCAACGCAGCAGCAAAGCTGATCAGAAAACCGGTCACTCCGGCCCAGCCGGCCATAACACCGCATAATTTGACATCACCGGCTCCGAACATCCGAAACCTCCACCATGGATAAAGAACTGCCATTACACCTGCTGCACGAAGCAGATACCTGCTCCCTGCAAAAATCATCTGTCTCCCGTCCGCCGATAAAACCGCCATCCGGCCTGTGATATCCGCCGGCAGCTCCCCCGGCGATACCCCGGAAAACAGTCCTGCCAGCAAGAATCCGGTAAAAAACCAGATTTCGAGCCATCGATTCGGTATCCTACGGAACCGGATATCCGAAACTGCCGGGAGAAAACAGATCACTGTCAACAGCCATCTCACAGAAAACCTCCATTTCCACTGCTTTCATTCCAGTTATACGTTTCTGTCTTACAAGCCTGGTATTACTTTTTGATTTTTGCTTTTCCGTTTTTCTTTTGTAATTTAACTTTTTTCTTTGGGAATTCGTCACCCGAAAGATGGGTAATGAAACTTGAGATTTGATGTTTTTGATTATGCACGAAACCAGTGCATTTGTCAATACTTCCCCAAAAAATACACGAATTAAGACGAAAGTGGTCGAATGCATACAAATAGCGTCTTTTGTAGTCGACTGTCCGCCGTACAGGCTGACTTGAAAAAGTAAATTCCAGTGCAGGGGTAAATTCCACTGGACATAAAAATTCCTTGATTTTATCAAATT
>CAKRJM010000060.1 GCA_934351765.1 uncultured Lachnospiraceae bacterium
CGATTCCTAATTTCATCTCTATATATCCTCCTATTATGTATCTGTCTGTGGTCGTGCCAACACATGGATCGATCCGATCATCGACCACGATGTGTACTCAAATCAAAAAAATCTCAACACAGCATTTTGTATTATACCATGCCAAGACTTTTTTGTGAACATTTTGCTTAAAATTCTAATATGAATTCCGTCCTGTCTCTGTGGAAGGACCATAATTCCGGATTATTTTATCATTCTTCTGCGGTCTTATCGAATAAACATCGCATCCCCAAAGCTGAAGAACCGATACCGTTCTTTCACGGCTTCCTTATAGGCTGCCAGTACATGATCCTTTCCTGCCAATGCCGATACCAGCATCACAAGGGTGGACTGGGGCAGATGGAAATTGGTGATCAGAGCATCGATACACTTAAACTGATAACCGGGATAAATAAAGATCTCTGTCCAGCCGCTTTTTGCCTCCAGATGACCGTTTTCGTCTGCCGCGGACTCCAAGGTACGGCAGCTTGTGGTTCCAACGGCAATGATCCGATGTCCGGATTCTTTGGCACGGTTGATCTTCTCGGCTTCTTCCGGCTCGATCCGGTAAAACTCCGAGTGCATATGATGCTCCTCAATATGCTCCACCTTTACCGGCCGGAAGGTTCCAAGGCCCACATGGAGGGTCACACTGGCAATCTCCACGCCCTTTTCCTTGATCTTCTCCAGAAGTTCCTTCGTAAAATGAAGGCCCGCCGTCGGTGCTGCTGCCGATCCGTCGTACTTGGCATACACGGTCTGATAACGGTTCTTATCCTTTAACGGATGAGTGATATAGGGGGGCAGAGGCATCTGTCCCAGCTTGTCCAGGATTTCCTCAAAAATTCCTTCATAAGAAAACTGGATCAGGCGGTTTCCTTCCTCCACCACATCGACTACGGTTCCTGTCAGCAGGCCGTCTCCGAAATCCAGAACAGTTCCGACCTTTGCTTTCTTTCCCGGCTTTACCAGGGTTTCCCAGATATTATTGTCACGACGCTTCAGCAGAAGTACCTCAATGGAAGCTCCCGTATCCCGTTTCACGCCAAACAGACGGGCAGGAATTACCTTGGTATTATTGATCACCAGGCAGTCACCGGGAACAAGTTCATCAATGATATGCCTGAAAATGTCATGGCGGATCTCTCCGGTCGTTTTATCCAGCACCATCAGACGCGAGGCACTCCGATCCTCCAGAGGATCCTGGGCGATCAGTTCCTCCGGCAGTTCATAATCAAATTCTTTTACATCCATCTTCTTCTCCAGACTCCAGAAAAAGGGACGCAGCGCACGCCCCTCTTCCGGTTATTGTTTCTCTTCGTTTGTATTTTCTATCATGTTCGAATCTGTTTTGATTTAAGCCCTCGCCTGCTTATGATTCCGGTGCGGCGGTGGTCAGATAACCAGCTCCGATATAGCAGGTCTGTCCTTCGTAAACCACACGGCTCCAGCCATCGTTATATCCGGTCCGTTTAATGGATTCACCAGGTGCAAGAGCACCTACAACCTCTGCATTTGCATCAGGACTCTTCCGGATCCGGACACTTTCCTTTGCATAAACCGTTTCATCCACTTCGGTAAAACCGTCTCCGGCACTGGGCGCCGACATAGTCAGATAACCGGCCGCAATATAACAGGTCTCTCCGTTGTACTCCACACGGCTCCAGCCGTCGTTATAGCCGGTTCGGTGAATGGCCTGGCCGCCTGCCAGCGTTCCGGCTTCCTCGCCGTTGGCATCGGGGCTTCTCCGGATCTTGACATTCTCTTTTGCATAAACCGTTTCATCCACATCTGTAAAGGCTCCGGGATTCTGCGGTGCTGCGGTTGTCTCCGGTGCTGCGGCTGTCTCCGGTGCTGCAGTCGTTTCCGGCGCCGTTGTCTCCGGTGCTGCAGTCGTTTCTGCCGCCGTTGTCTCGTCCGAAGAATTTCCATACAGCTTTACAACCAGTGCATTCAGGGCTTCATCAGAAGCCATGGCCTCTGTCAGGCGATCATCCGTTTCCTGCATCAGCTTCTTCACATCGTCCCTGGTATTGACCTGATCCATATAAGCCGCCACCTCACTGTCTGTAGCCTGGCTGTAGATATACATGCCGCCTTCCTCATTGGTGCAGACATACAGACGGATCAGACAGGGGGCCGGTGTCTCCACATTGATAAACTTCATATCGTAAGACACATACACGATATATGTACCGTCAACCAGTCCGTTCAGCGTATAGCAGCTGATATTCTCATAACTCTCGATGAATTCGCGTTCAGACCTGAGCTGTTCTTCCGAGATATTCTCAGTGGAATCAACCAGCTTGGAAATAGCCTCCACATCACAGTTTTCCACTGCTTCAAAGTAAGCCTTCACCAGGTTGTTGACATCCTGATTGGTATCCTTCTCAAGTGCGCCGCCCTGGCTTTCCGCCGCCGACGTTGTCACCTCAAATACGGTCGTACCCTTATTCGATCCGCTTTTCTTCATCTTTCCCACAACCACGATCACTACGATCACCACGACCAGCGCGATCACTGCCATGATCAAGTATTTCGCGTATATCTGCAGAAATTCCACTACTGGATTTCCTTTTTTTCTTCTGCGGCGGGAACTGCTTCGTTCCGAAGCTTCTTCTGTCTCTTTTTCTTTCGAGTTCAGTTCGTCCATAAAAACGCCTCCTTTTCGTATGCTTTGTGCTCCGTTTTCAGGCTGAACCGAACGCCCTTTTTCTGGATACACTGTTTTATCATACCAAAAAATCCCCTGAATTGCAACCTGCACACTGTTTTTTCACTTTTTCAAAAGATTTTTCCACTTTTTTTATTTTTCCTCTTGCTCTTCCGGGGAAAATAAGGTAGAATAGACTGCGTTGGACAATCATGCACCTGTAGCTCAGTGGATAGAGCAGTGGCCTCCGGAGCCACGTGCGGTGGTTCGATTCCACTCAGGTGCAGTCCTTCTTTCTTTTATTTATTTCTGCCGTTCGGCAATTATTTCCCGTAAAAACAGCTAATTTTATATGGGTTTTAAGTTTTTTGTATTTCTCTTGAGGATTTCTGTTTCTACCAGCCTTTTTATCTGCTTTTTCTATTTGTATCCATTCTTTTATTCTCAGTTTTTCACAACTGATCAGTTTCTCCATCATTTTCTTTCATTATCAGGAGGTATCTTATGAATCTTTTGCAGTCCATGAACTATGAGGAATTTTTAGACCGGGTACGCACCATGGCCGAACATCGGACCGGTGGAGAAGCCCAGGTTACGATCCGCCCGATCCTGAAAAACAATAATCTGCGTCTGGACGGGCTTCTGATCCTTTATCCGGGCGAAAACATTTCCCCGGCCTTGTATCTGAACCAGTATTATGCCCGGTATCTTGGCGGCATTCCCATGGAAATGATCCTGGATGAAATCTTCGCCACCTATGAATCCTGCCGCTGTCCGGATCGGTTTGATCTGGATCAGCTCCGTAATTTTGATACCCTGAAAAAACACCTCTCTGTTCGTCTGATCAGCCATTCCGCCAACGAAGCGCTGCTTCAGACCGTTCCCTACATCCCGTTTCTGGATCTGGCGGCTGTTTTTTCTCTTACCATAGAGACCGGCGCTCTCGGTACCTCGACCATCCAGGTCAGAAATGAATACCTGGAATTCTGGAACGTGGACACAGAAGACCTGTATCGGACTGCTCTGGAAAATCTCCGCAATCAGGATGCTCCTGCGTTCTTTCCGCTTTCCTCCCTGGCCGGTTCCTCCGGCGGAGAACAGATTCTTTCCACCGTCTATGTCCTTACAAACCAGACAAAGCTCTACGGCGCCTCCTTTCTGCTCTCGAAACGGACTCTGGCAGCCTTCGCAGAGCGTCATGGTGATTTTTATATTCTGCCAAGCTCCGTCCATGAAGTGATCCTGGTTCCCTGTTCCACCGGCTTCTCTCCCGCTTCTCTCCTGGGTATGCTCCGCGATGTAAACCGGACGGATCTGGAAACAGAAGACATTCTTTCCGATAATCTTTATGTTTACCGCCGGAACGAACATTCCCTCGGGCTGCTGCTTGTCCATCCCTCAGACAGTGCGAAAAAGGAAACTGCCATCTGTACTGCGGATCATTGAAAACCAGCTGAACCATCGTCCTTTTCTTCGATCAGGATCTGTTTGTGTGCGGCTCCCTCATCACATACGAAAGCCGCCCCTTTCGGAACGGCTTTCTCTCCGGCCATACAGACCGGCTTTGATTCTGCTATTTTGATTCTGTTATTTTGATTTTATTCTTTTGATCCTGTCTTCTTCCGGATGCTTATTCTTCCGTCTTTTCTGCTTCCTGTGCAACATCCTTCATGCTCAGGTTGATTCTTCCCATGCGGTCGATTTCCAGTACCTTAACGGTCACTTCATCACCGATATTCACGACATCCTCAACCTTTGCAACACGCTTCTGGGACAGCTTGGAGATATGAACAAGACCATCCTTATTGGGAGCCAGCTCCACAAACGCACCGAAGTTCATGATCCGGACAACCTTTCCGGTAATGATCTCGCCGGGCTGTACATCATTAACAATGCGGTTGATAATGGTGATTGCCTTGTTGATCATCTCCTTATCGGTTCCGCATACGGATACGGAGCCATCATCCTCGATGTCGATCTTCACGCCGGTTTCTTCAATAATTTTATTGATAACCTTTCCCTGCTTTCCGACTACATCGCCGATCTTGCTGGGATCGATCTGGATCTGGATGATCTTGGGTGCATACTGGCCAACCTCAGCACGGGGCTCTGCGATCACAGGCTTCATAACCTCGTCCAGGATATACAGTCTTGCTTCTCTTGTACGGGCAATGGCCTCCTCGATGATCGGTCTGGTCAGGCCATGGATCTTGATATCCATCTGGATTGCTGTAATACCCTTATGCGTTCCGGCAACCTTAAAGTCCATATCGCCGAAGAAATCCTCAAGGCCCTGGATATCGGTCAGTACGATGTAATCGTCATCGCTGTCCCCAGTTACCAGACCACAGGAAATACCAGCTACGGGAGCTTTGATCGGAACACCGGCTGCCATCAGAGACAGAGTCGATGCACAAACGCTTGCCTGAGATGTAGAACCGTTGGATTCCAGTGTCTCGGACACGGTACGGATTGCGTAAGGGAATTCCTCCTCGCCGGGCAGTACCGGAAGCAGTGCTCTCTCTGCCAGTGCACCATGACCGATCTCACGGCGTCCCGGTCCTCTGCTGGGCTTTGTCTCGCCTACGGAGTAGGACGGGAAGTTGTAGTGGTGCATATATCTCTTGGAGGTTTCATTTTCATCAAGGCCGTCTAACTTCTGGCGTTCAGAAAGAGGAGCCAGGGTGCAGGCATTGAGGATCTGAGTCTGTCCGCGGGTGAACATACCGGAGCCGTGAACTCTGGGCAGGATATCGATCTCTGCTGCCAGCGGACGAATCTGTGTAATGGCACGGCCATCGGGACGCTTGTGATCCTTTAAGATCATCTTTCTTACCGTCTTCTTCTGATATTTATAGAGTGCTTCACCGATCACCGGTACCCACTCCGGATGCTCCTCGGCATAGCGAGCCTCCAGCTTGTCGCTCAGATTCCGGATATTCTCCTCACGAACCTGCTTTACATCGGTAAATACCGCGTTCTCCATTTCTTCTCCGGAGATGGTCTGGATCATATCATCCCAAAGCTCTGCGGGAACCTCGCAGCTCTCATAGCTGTGCTTCGGCTTTCCGCACTCTGCCACGATGGTATCAATGAATTTAATAATATCCTGGTTTACTGCATGTGCAGCAAAGATGGCTTCGATCATCTTATCTTCAGGTACTTCGTTTGCACCGGCCTCGATCATGATGACCTTTTCTCTGGTGGAAGCAACGGTCAGAGCCAGATCAGATACCTTTTTCTGTGCTGCCGTAGGATTGAATACAAACTCACCATCGATCAGGCCTACCTGTGTGGTGGCAGTCGGACCGTCAAACGGAATATCTGAAATCGATACGGCAATCGCGGAGCCCAGCATCGCGGTAAGCTCCGGGCTGCACTGAGGATCTACAGACATAACCAGGTTATTTAAGGTTACATCATTGCGGTAATCCTTGGGGAACAGCGGACGCATGGGACGGTCGATGACTCTGGCTGTGAGGATCGCATTCTCAGATGCCTTTCCCTCTCTCCGGTTGAAGCCGCCGGGGATCTTTCCTACGGCATACATTTTTTCTTCAAATTCAACGCTCAGGGGGAAGAAATCAATTCCCTCTCTGGGCTTGTCAGACGCAGTTGCGGTAGACAGAACTACCGTATCTCCATAGTGCATGAACGCTGCACCGTTGGCCTGTGCTGCAACACGGCCCACATCAACTGTCAGGGTTCTTCCTGCCAGTTCCATTGAAAAACTCTTATACATGTCTTTCTCCTTTTGGTTTTAGTTGGGCGGCGTCCATCGAAACTACTGAAAAAACCAGAACTCCACTCCGCTTCTGTTCTTTTCAGTGGTCTCGATTTTAAAGCGCCGCCGGTCGGCAGTTACATTTCCGGGACTTTACAGCAAAGGTCAGGGTGGACTGCTCCACCCTGACCTCTTCAAGTCTCTGATTACTTTCTGATTCCCAGACGAGCAATGAGGCTACGATATGCTTCAATATCGTTTCTCTTCAGATAATCCAGAAGACCACGTCTCTGACCAACCATCTTTAACAGACCACGTCTGGAATGATGATCCTTGGGGTTCTCCTGAAGATGAGCGGTAAGCTCAACGATTCTTGCTGTCAGGATTGCTACCTGTACTTCCGGTGAACCGGTATCTCCGGGCTTTCTTCCGTACTCGTTGATAATTGCTGTTTTCTTTTCCTTGGAAATCATTGTTCTTCCTCCTTAAACGAACTGGAACGTTCCCGAACGGAACCTCCGCCGGAATCGCTTCCTTATGGTCACACCAGATACCAGGCATTGGTTGGAGTTATCCGCACGCTGAGTATCGGCGCATTGTCACACCAGAGTAGTATAGCATAAACCAGATGGCTTGTAAACCACCTTTTCATCGAAATAAAGCCTTGTTTGTTCTCCGGTTTCCAGAATGGCAGGTACCTCTCCGTTTTCTGTGTGGAGCATCGCCCGGTATTGTCCCGGCGGCGGCAAAAGCTTTTCTCTCGGAACTGAAATCGTCAATACCCGAACGGTTCTCCCCGTTGCGGTTTCCACAGCTCTCCCATCCGCTGCCCTGTGCATTTCCAATGTTCCGCATATACCAGAAGCGGGCGAACACTTATGACTTCCGATGATTTCTATTCGATTCTCGTCCTCGATCATCCCAACCACCGGATAAGGATATCCCAGCAGGTCCACCGCCTGAGAAACTCTTCCTGACGCGATTTCCTCCCGGACTCTGGTACTGCTGATGGCATTTCCGTCGGCAGACAGTTCCTTTTTCAATACCTCCAGCTCATAGCCGTACTTCGGAGCCAGTGCTTTAAGAAGTGCTGTGTTTCCGCGCCGCTGATACCCGAACCCGAAATCCGGTCCGGTAATGATCTTCTTTGCGTGAAGCCCGTCTATCAGGATCTGTTCCACAAAGGCTTCCGGCTCCATACGGCAGACAGCCTCCGTAAACGGAAATTCAATCAGAAGCTCCACACCAAGTGCTTCCATACGCACCCGCTTCTCTTCACTGGTCAAAAGCACCTTCTTTTCGGTCTGCTCCATCACTTCCCTGGGCGGACGGGTAAACGTAAACACCGTTTTCGTAAGCCCCTCTGAGGAAAAAAGAGCAGCGATCAGCTTCTGATGGCCCCGGTGGATTCCGTCAAATTTTCCCAGTGTCACCACGGTGGGCTGTTCCCGGTTAATTCCGGTCTGTCCCGTTATGATCTCCATAACTCCTCTCCTTTCCTCTTCCTGCATTATAAAAACATCTTCACCGGCCGGTATCTGTGAATCTTTGGATCATACTGATAGATCCCGGAAAACCGTCCGTCTGCTGTATAAATCCGAACCGGCCCGCGCTCCGGCTCTTTCACCTCAGTCAGTTCCTCACATAACAGCGGATTCCCGTTTTCCAGCCGTTTTTCTGCCTCTGAGACCGCCTGAAACAACGGATACTGTGAAAACAGCCTGTCCACCGGCGTCAGGATTTCCTCCAGCCGCCCCTCGTCCCGGATTTTCTCGATCTGAGACAAGGTATACGCTTCTTCCAGCGTAAACCGCTCAACCCTTATACGGAGCAGCTTTTCCATACAGCCGCCGCACCCGAGCTTCCGCCCGATGTCATAACACAGGGTTCGGATATACGTTCCCTTGGAGCAGGTCACTGTCATGGTAACCCGCGGAAGTGCAATTTCCTCGATCCGGATTTCATGGATCTGAACCGTTCTGGCCTTCCGCTCCACCTCTTTTCCGGCTCTGGCAAGGTCATACAGTTTTTTTCCATTTATCTTCAAAGCCGAATACATGGGAGGGATCTGGTCATAGCTTCCAGTAAAAGACTGTACTGCTTCCCGCACGTCCTCCTCAGAGGCCGTTACCGGTGCCCGGGCAGTCACTGTCCCTGTGGTATCCTGGGTATCGGTTTCCATTCCCAGTAAAAGCACCGCCTGATATGTTTTGTCCTTGTCCGTCAAAAGCTCGCAGACCTTGGTTGCCTTCCCCAGGCAGACAGGAAGGACACCCTCCGCCTCCGGGTCAAGGGTGCCCGTATGTCCGATCTTTTTCTGTTTTAAAATCCCGCGGAGCTTCGCCACCACATCATGGGAGGTAAAGCCCCGTTCCTTATATACATTGATAAGTCCGTCCATAATTCCCGCTTCCTCGTCTACCGGAGTCCGGCCTTGATGAGCTGCTTTTCGATCTGCCCGGAAAGGTTATTCAGCACATCATAAGGACTTCCCGCCATAGTACAGCCGGCTGCACGCACATGACCGCCGCCGCCGAAATAAGCTGCAATTCTGCTTACATCAACCACACGGTTGGAACGCATGCTCACCTTGTATTCCTGAGACGCCGTCTCATATAAAAAGATGGCACATTCCACGCCCTTTGTGATCCGAAGCTGGTCGATGATCCCGTCCAGATCCCTGGTGTCCGCCTCATAATAATCCATGGTTTTCTGGCGCAGCACGGAGAATATGCAGAGACCGTCCATAAACAGCACGCTTTCTTCCAGCATACGTCCCAGAATCCTGTTCTGTTTATAAGTTTTCTCATAAAATGTCCGGTCGATGATCTCAGAGAAGTTAATTCCCCGCTCGATCAGTTCCCCGGCGATCCGCATGGTTTCCCGCGTGGTGTTGGAATGTTTGAACACACCGGTGTCATGGACAATACCCATATAAAGACATTCTGCCACCGCTTTATCCACACAGGCGCCGTCCATCAGCGTATACAGGATCTCACAGGTAGCACTCCGGTCAGGACAGATCACCGATTTTCCGGCATAGCCCTGATTGGTCACATGATGATCCACACAGGCTGTTGCCTCTGCCGTATTAAAATAAGAAACAAACCGTCCAAGCCGTTCTCTGTCGCTGGCATCCAGCGCGATACACAAATCATACACGTTTCCGTCCTCCGGATCGTGGCTGATCTCTTCCGCGCCATTCAGAAATCCGAAGCAGTCGGAAAACGGCTCCAGATACACCTGCACTGCGATTTGGGGATACTTGTTTTTCAGATAGTTTTTCAGTCCCAGGCAGGAGCCAACGCAGTCCCCGTCCGGCCTTACATGGCCAAGGATTGCCACATGCTTTGCCTGTTCCAGGATCTCCTCAAAAAAATCC
The DNA here is from genome assembly GCA_934351765.1 of uncultured Lachnospiraceae bacterium. Classification (GTDB taxonomy): domain Bacteria; phylum Bacillota; class Clostridia; order Lachnospirales; family Lachnospiraceae; genus Lientehia. The sequence continues at coordinate 9,778 of CAKRJM010000060.1, forward strand.
ATACGTGCTCCTCCCTTTTCTTTTATTCTTCTTCGCTGTCTGTCTCTTCTTCCGATCCGTCCTCCGCTTCTCCGGCATCCTCACCGACCACCTCATCAATGAGCCTTGTCATATGAACGCCATACTCAATGGACTGATCCAGGATAAACTTGATCTCCGGTGTATTCCGAAGGTTTACCGACTTTGCCAGGGCGCGGCGGATATAGCCCTCCGCATTTTTCAGCCCTGCCAGTGTCTCCTTTGCAGCCTCCTCACTTCCGAGAACGCTGATATATGCCTTGCAGCTCTTCAGATCCGGAGCCACATTGACTGCCACCACAGAGGTCATGGGGTGGATCCTGGGATCCTTGACCTCTGTGCGGATGATATTGCTCAGTTCACGCTGAACCTCGCTGTTGATTCTGATATTTTTAATGCTGTTTTTACGCATGGTTCACCAACCCCTTTCAGACAACTCTAGCGGGGAACCTCCACCATGATGTAAGCCTCCACCATATCGTCCTCTTTGATATCATTGAAGCCCTCGAATACGAAGCCGCACTCGAAGCCCTTTGCTACTTCCTTGACATCATCCTTAAACCGCTTCAGGGAAGCCAGCGGTCCCTCGAAGATCTGCTCTCCCTCGCGGGTGATTCTTACGCTGCAGCCTCTCTGGATCTTTCCGTCCAGCACATAGGAACCTGCGATGGTTCCGACACCGGAAGCCTTGAAAAGCTGACGTACCACTGCATGGCCGATGACCTGCTCCTCAAATACAGGATCCAGCATACCCTTCATCGCTGCTTCCACATCCTCGATGGCCTGATAGATAACCTTGTACAGACGGATATCCACTTTTTCCCGCTCTGCAATGGATTTTGCGGTTGCGTCCGGTCTTACGTTAAAGCCGATAATGATGGCATTGGATGCCGAAGCCAGGGACACATCGGACTCGTTGATCGCGCCGACACCGCCGTGGATCACCTTTACCACAACCTCCTCGTTGGAAAGCTTGGTCAGGCTCTGTTTTACTGCCTCCACGGAGCCCTGAACGTCTGCCTTGATGATGATGCCAAGTTCCTTGACATTACCTGCCTTGATCTGATCAAACAGATCGTCAAGGGACAGCTTTGCTTTTGTATCTGCAAGGAGTTTTTCCTTGCCCTCGGAGATAAAGGTCTCCGCAAAGCTTCTTGCTTCTTTCTCATTCTCCGGCGCCACAAAGATCTCACCGGCACTGGGA
>CAKRJM010000061.1 GCA_934351765.1 uncultured Lachnospiraceae bacterium
TCCCAGTCGGCTTCGCAGTCGACGCATTCTACTTCAATCTTATAGTTCTTTACTTCGCCGGGCTTTAAGAAGTGGAGGGCGCCGTTTTTACGGAGTTCCGCGCGGCCTTCCAGCTTGCTGATGCAGGGCTCCAGGCCAAGGACATAGTCCCGCTCGCCCATCATCTTCCATTCGGTCATATAGGGAATCTCTTTTTCATCCCAGCGGATCGCCAGGCCGACATTTACATCGGGATTGTAGAGCTTCGCGCAGGCGGCATGATCCTCGAATTCATGATAGTAGCACTGTTCCTGGAAATTGGGGAGTGGCGTGAGCATCTGATCCCAGGTATCGAGATCCTCGGCGGCGCGGGGATCGCGGGGAATCACGTTCTTGGAAGAAACCTTCAGCTTTGCATGCTCGCTTAAAAGCGGATAGCCCATGTTCATATGGTAGAGCAGCATAAACGGCTCATCGGCGGAGCCTTCGTTTTTAATGGTGTCCTCGATCGTCAGCTTATTGCTGCCGTACTCACAGGAAATGGTTCTGGTGAGCGATAATTTCTGCTTGAAGATTTCCATGTCATTGATCTTTGCATGGATCTGAATTTTTCCGTCTTCCTCGGTGTAATAAATCTGATCCGCAGGGGTGTTGGAAATCGTTCCATGGAGCGGGCAGGGAACATCACCGTCCACGCTGGGGGTACCGATGGACTGTAAACCGCAGGTGGTCAGGAAACCACAGGTGAATGATTTTAAAAATCCGAAGCCGGGCTGGTCGTAGTAAGCAGGCGCCACATAACCGGCAGGCCCCATATAATTCAGACTGACACCACGGAAAGAAAGGCGGGAAATATCAGCTGCGCGGTCCGCGGAAACTGTGAATTCCAGGCCGCTTCCGTTACGAACCTGAAACAGCCGCATACCATCGCCTTTTCCTCCTACAAGACGGTGCTCTTCCACACCGCAGAACTGAGTATCATGTCCATAATAATTTCTGTTTACCATATCGGAATCCTCCTTGATCTGTCTTTCTCTGAAATGAAACGGGGGTGAAGAGACAAGACCGTTGTTCTGAAGTCTATTATAAAGCCGGGAGGCGGGGCGGTCAATGGGGCAGGGAACCAAAATATTGGTTAAAATCTTGTTGAACTGTCTGGTGTATGCTATGATAGTACAATCAGAACAGGGAGCGATGCAATGATTTTTTTATATGAACAGTCGGATAAAAAAAGCCGGGAGGAACGGCTCCGGGAAGCGGGAGAATTTTATCTGAATAAGCTCGGGCGGTCAATGCCGCAGACAGAGGACTGCTGGCGGGTAGAACGGACGAAGCGCGGGAAACCGTTTTTTCCGGATCAGCCGGGTCTGCAATTTTCTATCAGCCACAGTGGAAGTGTCTGGGCATGTGTCATGGCAGAACATCCTGTGGGGCTGGATATTCAGGAACATACCCGGCTTTCCCATGAAACGGAGCAGGAAGCAGCAGAGCGGTACGGGCGTATGGCTGTCCGCTTTTTTCATGAACGGGAAGCGGCGTATGTGAAGAAAGATCCGGGAACAAGGTTTTTTCAGATCTGGGCGGCGAAGGAGAGCTATGTAAAATATACGGGCCGGGGAATTGAGGCAGATTTTTCAAGATTTTCGGTGATTCCGGATGAGACCGCAGCAGAAGAGACTGAGCGGAAGATGAAGCAGAAGCATACGGAGCAGGGAGAGCTTCTCTTTTTCCGGGAATGGTCATATCCGGCAGGGATGAGCCTTTGTGTCTGTACGGAATGGCCGGAGGAACAGGAAATCTGGCTGCGGACAGAACAGGAACTGATTTTGAAGAGAACGGACAGAACAGAATTATTGGAATGGTCGATAAAAAAGACTGATAAGATATATAATAAAATGAAATAAACAAACAGATGAAATATTATTTCATGTTTTTATCCAATCCGGATAATTTCATATAAAGGCATCGTAAATGTTTCACTAAAATACACAAGTAATACTTGACAGCATGACATGTTTGATATAATATGATGGCATAGGGCGTTATTTCATAGTCATATAAAGTAAGTTTAGGAGGAAAGTTAATTATGTTAATGAACATGAAAGACTTATTAGCAGTAGCTAACGAGCACAATTTCGCTGTTCCTGCTTTCAATGTAAGCAGCAACATGATCCTGAAGGGTGTTATGCATACATGTGAAGAAATGCAGGCTCCCGTTATCATCGCTATTCATCCCGATGAGCTCTCTTTCGTAGAGGACAGCTTTGTAAAGGCAGTTATCGAGGAAGCACATAAAGCAACGGTTCCCGTATGTATCCATCTGGATCACGGCGCAAAGTTTGAGCAGGTTCTGCGTGCAATTCAGGACGGTTTCACTTCCGTAATGATCGATGGCGCTCACCTTCCTTTCGAAGAGAACATTGCTATCACAAAGAAGGTAGTTGAGGTTGCTCATCCCGTAAACGTATCCGTAGAGGCTGAGCTTGGAACAATCGGTACCGCTGATGACTACGGCGAAGCTGGTTCCAAGAAAATTATCTACACTGAGGTTGATGATGCTGTTAAGTTCATCAAGGAGACAGATATTGACTGCCTGGCAATCGCAATCGGTACTGCTCATGGTCTGTATCCGAAGGACAGAAAGCCGAAGTTAGCTCTTGACAGACTGAAAGAGATCAAGGCTGCTGTAAGCATTCCGCTTGTACTTCACGGTGGTTCCGGTAACCCCGATGATGAGATCGCTGAGTCCGTAAAGCTTGGTGTAAACAAGATCAACATCTCCAGCGATATCAAGGATGCGTTCTATCAGGAATGCCGTATCGTTCTTCAGGACAAGGCAATCCGTGAGCCCATGGCTATCTACCCTAAGTGCATCGACGCTATGAACGAGGTTATCCGTCATAAGATCAACCTGTTCGATGATGCAGACAAGGTTAAGTTCTACAAATAAGTCTTGTTTTAAACATAGTTAATCATTGCACGATTGGCGCCCCCGGAAGCTTTCCGGGGGTGCGTTTGTTTTAACATGAAATGTCCCGGGATCTGTATGGACAGGATTCCGGGACATTTTGCTGACATTTATAATTTTACGATCTTCATCATATCAATGACGCCGTTTTTCTCATGAGGTCCGCCGGAGATCACAATGGTATCACCTTCTTCTACGATACCGGATTTCAGGGCAATCTCTTTTGCGTGTTCAAAAAGACTGTCGGCACTCTGCTGCTCATCGGAAGGAAACGGATAAACGCCCCAGGTGAGGTTCAGCTGCCGGAGGGCTTTCCGGTCCACAACAGGAGCAATGATGGGAACGGCGGGACGGTAGTCGGCTATCATACGGGCACTCCGGCCGGTTCTTGTCACGGCAACGATGGCCTTGGCGTCCAGATAATGGGCGGAGGTTACGGAAGCAATTCCGATGGCAACCGGAGTGATCTTCTCCAGAGTCAGAAAGTCGTGCATTTCCGCGAACCTTGCTTTATAGTCGATATCCTTTTCAGCGGCCTCAGCGATCTCGGCCATGGTATGGACCGCCTCGGTGGGGTAGTCTCCGGCTGCGGTTTCACCGGAAAGCATGATCGCGGTGGTGCCGTCATGGATGGCATTGGCAACATCGGATACCTCTGCTCTGGTAGGGCGGGGACTGTGGGTCATGGACTCTAACATCTGGGTGGCAGTAACAACGTGCTTGCCGGCACGATAGCATTTCTCAATGATGCTTTTCTGGATTCCGGGCAGCTCACGGAACGGGATCTCCACGCCCATGTCGCCTCTGGCGACCATGATACCGTCTGCCAGATCCAGGATCGCATCCAGATTTTCAATGCCCTGTGTGTTCTCGATTTTGGCAATGATCTGAATCTTCTTTCCGCCGTTGTCATCCAGAAGCTTTCTCATTTTACGGATATCATCGGCAGTTCTTGTAAAGGAAGCGGCAACAAAATCCACATTCTGGGAGATTCCAAAGAGAATATCGTTCTTGTCCGTCTCGCTGATATAAGGCATGGGAATGTCGAGGTTGGGGATATTGATGCTCTTGCGGTTGCTGATCGTTCCACCGTTGATGACACGACAGACCACATCGGTTCCATCGATCTTTTCAACGAACATGGCGATCTTTCCGTCATCAATGAGGATTCTGGTTCCGATGCTGACACAGGAAGCCAGACCGCCGTAGGTAAGCCCGATCCCTTCAATTGTTCCCGGTTCGGTACTGGTGCTCAGAGTAAAGCTTTGACCCGGCTCCAGAACGACGGAACCCTCGGCGAAATCACGAAGCCGGATCTCGGGGCCCTTGGTATCCAGAAGAAGGGCGATGGGTCTGTTCAATTCGGCACTGACACGCTTGACCCGATCCATACGGGTACGCTGTTCCTCGTGGGAGCCGTGTGAAAAATTAAAACGGGCGCAGTCCATGCCGTTGCTGATCAGGGAACGAATCGCGTCATCATTGTCAACAGCGGGGCCCATGGTACAGATAATCTTGGTTTTTCTCATAAAGTCTCCTCCTTTTTGTGGATGAAATCAATCAATGGCTTATTGGAAACAGTCTGTCCACCCGGAACTGAACGATGGGGCAGACCACAGATCTTACAGCGATTTCATCAGCTGGATATATTCCAGATTTTCATATCCGAATTTTTCATAAAGCGGGATCACATCCGAGTTCTTCGGTGCAACCTCCAGACGATAGCCGGCGGCGCGGTCCCTGTATTCTTCAAAGAACCAGCGGAAAAATTCCCCCGCATAGCCCTTGCCTCTTGCTCCGGGAATCAGATAAAGCTCCTCCAGAATGATCATGGGGCCACCGGCCTCGGTGCTCCAGGAATGGGCGATAATGATATAGCCTGCCGCCCCATCCTGATCCTCCAGCATCAGACAGCGTACATAGGGAGATCCGGCGATGGCTCCGGCCAGATTCTTTTCCTGGGTTTCCCGGTCGAAATCATGGAGCGCAGCATCGGACGTATAAAAATCTGCCGACATTTTCAGAAAAATTTCCTTGTCGTCAAGTGTCATATCCCTTATAATCATAGTGAAAAATCCCTTTCCGGCCGACAGAATCCATAATCTGAAAAGGAAAAAAATCGGCCATAATAATATCATAGTGGATAATGAAAGAAATTTCAAGTAAATAGAGCGTTAAGAGATGAGGAGGTGCGTCCAATGACAACAAAATGGGTTAAACGAAGAAGAGCAAGGAGAATTGAACTGGCGGTCTTTCTGGTTGCCCTGGCAGTCTTCTGTTATTCCGGGTGGAGGCTGTTCGGGATCTGGAGAGAGTATAAAAAAGGAACGGATACGTATGATAATCTGGCATCGGAGGCAGAAAAGATCCTGTCTGCACCCGATGAGGAAACCCCGGCAGCAGACGGAAACAGTCAGGCGGAGGCGGAAAATGATCCGAAAGCGGTATCTCTTTATGAACTCATGCACGGGCAGAACCCGGATTATGTGGGCTGGATCACCATTCCGGATACGAAGATCGATTATCCCATTGTTCAGTGCAGCGACAATGATCATTATTTAAAGCACACGTTTGGGCAGGAAGAGAATGCAGCCGGAACACTGTTTGTGGACAGCAACATCACGGATGGCATGGACGCCCGCCATGTGATCATCTATGGCCATAACATGAAGAACGGTTCCATGTTCGCAGGCTTGAAAAAATTCCGGGAAGATGACTTTTATGAGACCCATAAGACCTTTACCGTCTATACGGAGGATCATGTCTATACGTATGAGATTTTTGCGGTTCATGTGACCAGTCCGGACAGTGATGCTTACACGATCGGTTTTGGAGAAATGGCAGATTTTGTGGATTATGTGAACCGGATGCAGAGCCAGTCCATCATGAATACAGGAGTGATCGTGGGGGAAGAGGATCATATCATGACCCTGTCCACCTGTGTGAATCAGAACAGGGATCGGCTGGTGATCCAGGCAAGACGTTTAGAAAATTAAGTTTAAAGTGCCGGTGTATTGAAAAAAGTGCTTGCAATTCTGAAGAAAATGAGGTAAGGTTATTCCCAGATGGAGCGCATCTCCAGAAATAGGCTTGGCAATCGAACGAAGACGTTCCACAAAGGGCGTCTTCTCTTTTTTTAAGGCTGTTATACGGCGGCGGTCCGGGCCTCGAGGAACAGAAAAAGTGATGGAGGAAAAATCTATGTGTGAAAAGGTACTGAATGTGGAAGAGATTTTCGGTGAAAATGTCTTTAACCTTGGCAAGATGAGAGAACGTCTTCCAAAGAAGGTATTCGCCGAGGTAAAAAGTATCATTGACAACGGCGGAGAGCTTTCCCTGGCAACCGCAGATGTTGTGGCAAAGGCGATGAAGGACTGGGCAGTGGAGCATGGTGCAACCCATTATACCCACTGGTTCCAGCCGTTGACCGGCATCACCGCAGAGAAGCATGATTCCTTTGTGACGCTTCCCGATGAGAACGGCCACATGCTGATGGAATTTTCCGGAAAAGAACTGATCAAGGGTGAGCCGGACGCTTCTTCCTTCCCCTCCGGCGGCCTGCGTGCAACCTTTGAGGCAAGAGGCTATACGGTATGGGACTGCTCTTCCCCCGCATTCTTAAAAGAAGATGCAACCGGAATCGTGCTCTGTATCCCGACTGCGTTCTGTTCCTATAAGGGTGAGGCACTGGACAAGAAGACACCGCTTCTTCGTTCCATGGAAGCTCTCTCCGAGCAGGCACTCCGGATCGTTCATCTGTTTGGAAACAAGGAGGCAACGAAGGTAACTGCTTCCGTCGGACCGGAGCAGGAATACTTCCTGGTTGACCGTGACTTATATATGCAGAGAGAGGATCTGATCTATGCAGGCAGAACCCTCTTTGGCGCACCGGCCCCCAAGGGACAGGAGCTGGATGACCATTACTTCGGTGTCATCAAAGAGCGTGTCGGCGCATTCATGCACGACTTAAACGTAGAACTCTGGAAGCTGGGAATCTCCGCAAAGACCCAGCACAACGAGGTGGCTCCCGCACAGCATGAGCTGGCGCCCATCTTCGATACGGCAAACATCGCCGTAGATCATAACCAGCTGGTTATGGAGACCATGAAGCGTGTGGCTGTAAAGCACAATCTGACCTGCCTGCTTCATGAAAAGCCTTATGCAGGCGTAAACGGCTCCGGTAAGCATGACAACTGGTCCATCGGAACCGACAACGGCGTGAACCTTTTGGATCCCGGCGAAACACCTAACCAGAACATCCAGTTCCTGCTGGTTCTGGCCTGCATCATCAAGGCTGTTGATATTCATGCAGACCTGCTTCGCCAGTCCGCCTCCAACGTCGGAAATGACCACAGACTGGGAGCAAACGAGGCTCCGCCCGCAATTATCTCCATTTTCCTCGGCGAGCAGCTGGAGGATGTGGTAAAGCAGCTCATCGAGACCGGTGAAGCCGCTTCCTGTAAGGAGGGCGAGAGACTGTACACCGGTGTCAGCACCCTGCCGGATCTTCAGAAGGATGCCACAGACCGGAACAGAACCTCACCGTTTGCATTTACCGGAAACAAATTTGAGTTCCGTATGGTTGGCTCCTCCGATTCGATCGCAAGCCCCAACACCACGCTCAATGCCATTGTGGCAGAGGCATTCTGTGAGGCGGCCGATGAATTAGAGAAGGCGGATGATTTCGATATGGCTGTTCATGATATGATCAAGAAGTACTTAACCGAGCATCAGCGGATCATCTTCAACGGCAACGGCTATTCCGAGGAATGGGTAGCAGAGGCGGAACGGAGAGGACTTCCCAATATCAAGTCCATGGTGGATTCGGTAGCAAGCTTAAAGACCGAGAAGGCTGTAAAGCTGTTTGAAAAGTTCCATATCTTCACAAAGGCTGAGCTGGAATCCCGTGCAGAGGTTCTTTATGAAGCATATGCAAAGGCCATCAATATCGAAGCATTGACCATGATCGATATGGCCGGAAAGCAGCTTGTCCCCGCCGTGATCAATTACACGACCGACCTTGCTTCCTCCATGGGAACGGTTCTCGATGTCTGCCCCGATGCAGATGTAAGCGCCCAGAAGGAGCTTCTGATGGAATCCTCCGCCCTGCTGTCTGAGGGCCAGAAGGCACTGAAGGCACTCCGCGAGATTACCGCAAAGGCGGCAGCCATGAGCGAGGGCGAGGCACAGGCAAGAGCATACCATGATGAGGTAATGCCTGCCATGAGCGCACTCCGTGCTCCCTTTGACAAGCTGGAGATGATCGTGGATAAGGAGCTGTGGCCGATTCCGTCCTACGGTGATCTGACCTTCGAGGTATAGGAGCGATCCGAAGAGCCAATCCAAAATTCGAGATAAAACAAAATCAAGAAGGTACATATTATATATAGAAGAAACGCAGTTTTCCCGGAGCGGAGAGCTGCGTTTTTTCTGATCATAATTCGAAAAGTACTTGCATCCTTACTATTCAGATAGTATACTAAAAGAAAAGACTGAAAAGGAGGAATCACTTCCATGGAAGAAAAACGGAAACAGTATGAGCAGCCGGTGAAATATGAGCTGAGCACCAGCGAGACTATGATCATGAAGGTGATCTGGGATGCGGGGGAGGATATCTGTGTTCCGGATCTGACAGAAGGACTGCGGGTTCGGTTCGGAAAGGATTACAAGCGGACCAGCATCGGAACCTTCCTGTCTAAGATGGCGGATAAAGGCTTTTTAACGACCTACCGCGTCGGACGTCTGGCTTATGTCCACGCCCTGCGGGATGAGGAAGAATACCGTGACGACCTGATCCGGAGAGAGACGGAGTTCTGGTTTGACGGAAAGCTTTCGAAGATGGTAGCCGCAATGGGTGACAGCCAGGGAATTACAAAAGAAGAAGCGGATAAAATCAGGAGCATTTTAGATGATATGGACGATTGATCTTACGGTTTTTGTATTGCTGACGTCTCTGACAGCATCGGTATTTCTGCTGTTCTGGTACTGGATCGGCGGCATGCTCGAACGGATCGGGTATCAGAATCTCCGGTATCATGTTCTGCGATTTGTGCTGATCCTGTTCCTGGTTCCGGTGCTTCCGTGCCTGCTTCTGGTGCTGGCGGCAGGAAATGCGGACTGGGATGCAGGGCTGTTATTTCTCCAGACGCCGGTGATCCGGATCTGTTCGATCGTGTTTACAGTGATCTGGATTCCGGGCGTTCTGATTCTGGGCTTTATCATGGTGCGGAACCTGATCCTTCACAGAAAGAGCTATGGGACACTGGTTAAATGTGAGCTGTCATATCAGGAACAGTTTTCGAAGATATGCAGAGAGCTGGGAATCCGGCCGGGGCGTGTTCAGCTGAAGGAAAGCTATCGGATCAAGGTCGCAGAGTTCACCGGATTTTGGAAGCCGATGGTCGTGATCCCGTCGAAGAAATTCACAGAGGAAGAGCGTCAGGTTATTTTTGTTCATGAGCTGACTCATTATAAGCAGCAGGATCTTCCGGCACTCTGCCTGGTCAGTCTGGTAACGGTCCTTCATTTCTTTAATCCAACGGTCTGGTGGCTGTATCTGCGGATCCAGCGGTACAGTGAGCATGCCTGTGACAGCCTTTCCTATGAAAAGGCCGGCGGCTTTAAGAAATATTTCGGGATCATCACAAACCTGCTGGAAGAGGCCGGAACAAAAGATAAGAACTCATTTTTCAGGATCAGCCTGGCGGAACGCCGGGGTCATTTACAGGAGAGGGTGGAGTATATGGATTGGTACAGGAAACGGAAAAAGAGATCCAGAAGGGCCGTAGCAATGTTTGGGGTACTGTTTCTGGCCGTTAATACGGTTTCGGTTTATGCGGCGGGGAAAGGATTTTTCCAGTTTTATAAATTTGCCGTGGAGGAAACAGCAATTGCGAAAAAGGAGGAACCGCAGGTGTACGATCTGGAGGAGTACACCATGGATGCCAGCGAATGGGACGGGCCAATCGAAATCGGAGAGGTTGATCGTTTTGGTCGTTCATCAACAAATTTTACTTGGACAGTGGCAGCTGGGGTTATGAAAAAATCACCATCCTTTTATGTGAAAAACGGAAATTATCTTGTCGTTTCAGTTGGAATAAAACCGGATAATCAATATGTTAATGTGGGTATTATTGATCCGGATGGAACCTGGAGATATGTAAAACAAAAGGGACGAATTTATCATGAATTTCCGCTTACTAAAAGTGGAAATTATCAGGTATTTGTCCAGAATAAGAATTCAATATCTGTCACGGCTGACGGAAACTATCGGATTGATTAAGAGTATAGAGAAAAGCCCTGTATAACCGGAGAAACTGTAAAAACAGAATATTCGGTTTATGGGGCTTATAATATCAAAATAGTAACTGTTAGTACCCAAATAGATACCGTAAATAAAAGAAATGGAAAGAAACGGGGGGGGGAGTGACAAAAAGCGATTGACAAGAAACTGTTATTATAGTATAGTTGCTGTATAGAGAAAGACGGAACTGAAACAGCGGCAGCTGATTCAAACAGGCAGTAAGGATTACAGATTTCCTGCAGAGCGGATGGCAGGAATTATTTTTCAAATAAGAATACTATCGCAATAGTATAATTGTACATATTGAATGGACAATTAAGAAAATAAGATCAATTGTTTTATGTGGGGAACGGGTCAGAAGAATGATAGGCATATGCTTAATAAAGCTGCAGAAAACCGACGGGTGATCTGTAAATAAAAAACGGAAGGAGGAGATTCCAGTGGAGAGGGAATGGCAGTATAAAGGTACTGGTTGATAAAAATAAGAAAAACGGAGGTATTCTATGAAAAAGCGTAGATTATTAGCGATTGTAATGGCAATGATGATGGTTGTGGCGTTTGGGATGACGTCAATGGCAGCAAGTAAGAGCGATACTCGAAGAAATTCAAATGTGAGTGGAACAGTGTCCTAC
>CAKRJM010000062.1 GCA_934351765.1 uncultured Lachnospiraceae bacterium
GGGATTTGAACCCTCGCGCCGCTACTAACGACCTACTCCCTTTCCAGGGGAGCCCCTTCAACCACTTGGGTACTTCTGCTTGGTTGATTCATGATGGATATTTATTTTCAAAGGCATCTCATTGCGTTTGCCTTAACGGAGAGAGTGGGATTCGAACCCACGCGCCCTTTCGGACAAACGGTTTTCAAGACCGCCTCGTTATGACCGCTTCGATATCTCTCCAAAAGTGTGCTTGACTACTTTATCATATATCTCAGCGTTTGTCAAGAGGTTTTTTATTTTCTTTTTTGTTGCTTTGTGTTTTTCACACGCGCAAGGAATACTTTACCACCTTTCATCAAATATGTCAATTACTTTTTTCAATTTTTTTCATTTTATTTTTTCTTCTGTTTTTCTTGTGGAGCGCTCTGTTTTTCGTTATACTAATATCATTGGTCTTCATAAGACCACAACGACATTCCGATAAACGAATAGGACATTCAACAACAGGAGGTTTACTATGGGAGGTTTCTTTGGAGTCGCTTCCAAAAGCGACTGTGTCTTTGATCTGTTCTTTGGTACAGACTATCATTGTCACCTTGGAACAAGGCGTGCCGGCATGGTGACATATAATAAAGAGAAGGGCTTTGACCGGGCAATCCACAACATCGAAAACGCCCCGTTCCGTACAAAATTTGATAAAGAGGCAAATACCATGCACGGCAACATGGGAATCGGCTGTATTTCTGATTACGAACCGCAGCCGCTGTTGATCCGCTCCCATCATGGTACGTATGCTCTGACAACTGTAGGAAAAATCAACAATGCTGATGCCCTCGTGGAACAGCTTTTAAAGGATTCTCCCTCTCATTTCTTTGAAATGCGCGGCGGCCTCATCAACGCGACCGAGCTGGTGGCTGCTCTGATCAACCAAAAGGAAAATCTGATCGAGGGTATCCAGTATGCACAGGAAATCATCGACGGTTCCATGACCCTGCTGCTTCTGACACCGAAAGCCCTTTATGCCGCCCGTGACAGGCTTGGACGTACTCCTGTTGCCATCGGGCAGAAGGATACCGGCTTCTGTGCCGCGTTCGAAAGCTTTTCCTATTTAAATCTTGGCTATACCGATTACAAGGAGCTCGGCCCCGGAGAAATCGCTCTGATCACACCGGAATCTGTCCGCACCCTGGTAAGTCCCGGAAAGGATATGAAGATCTGTACCTTCCTCTGGATCTATTATGGATATCCTTCTTCTTCCTATGAAGGAATCAGCGTCGAACAGATGCGCTACAACTGTGGTGCAAAGCTGGCGCAGCGTGACAACATCCGCCCGGATACCGTCGCCGGAATTCCCGACTCCGGAATTGCTCACGCCGTCGGATATGCCAACGAATCCGGAATTCCTTTTTCTCGTCCATTCATCAAATATACACCGACCTGGCCCCGTTCCTTTATGCCGACCATGCAGACACAGCGAAACCTGATCGCCAAAATGAAGCTGATCCCGGTTCACGATCTGATCCAGGGGCGCCGTCTTATGCTCATTGATGATTCCATTGTCCGTGGAACCCAGATGCGGGAAACCACCCAGTTCCTTTATAAGAGCGGTGCTAAGGAAGTCCATATCCGTCCGGCCTGTCCGCCTCTGATCTTCGGCTGCAAGTATCTGAACTTCTCCCGTTCCTCCTCGGAGATGGAGCTGATCACCAGACAGGTCATTCAGGAAATGGAAGGGAACTATCGCTTCGCAAGGCTGGAAGCCTACGTCGATCCGGAGACAGAAGAGTATCAGACCATGGTACATAAAATTGGGGAAAAGCTTGACTTTACCTCCCTGCGGTACCACCGTCTTGATGATATGATCGACTCCGTAGGGATCGACCGTGAAAAGCTCTGTACCTATTGCTGGGACGGACGCGAATAGCTTATCTGAATTTTTCATTTCACAGGATGAACTTTCCTGTGAAATAAAAAAAGCAGGCAGATGTGCCGCCTGAGTGACTGCCTCCGATGGGGAGGCGTCCGGGGTACACATCTGCCTGCTTTTCTATATTCTATAGCTCTGCTTTCATCTGTATCAGATCCCACGCTTCTCCGTGAAATTCCAATGCCGCCGGTTTTCGTCCGACTTCGGTAAAGCCCAGTGCTTCATAGCAGCCGATGGCCGCCGGATTATTGGCAAACACGCCAAGGGTGGCCGTTTTCATGCCAAGGATCGTTCCGGCATAGCGAAGCGCCTGAGAAACCATCTGCTTTCCGGCTCCTTTTCCGCGCATGGACGGGGAAAGGATGATAAAGCCTAAATAAGCACTTTCCGCAGTAAAATCTGCCTGGCGGATCATGATATGCCCTACCGTATTTCCCGCATCATCAAGAGCCGCCAGACTCCAGCGGTCTCCCCGCTGTTCGGATTCCTTCTGGTATGCCTCGAACTGCTCTGCTGTGAACGGCCAGATAAACACACCGTTACTCCATTTTGCAAAGGCTGCCTCATCAGCAAACCAGCCGGGAAGCAGTGCATGATCCATTTTTTTCCAGGGTCTCAGTCGAATCATATTCTCTCCTCAAACGCTATCTGTTTTCCTTCTCCCGGCTCTCCAGAAAGACTTCGGCAATCTTCATGTCCTCCGGTGTTGTCACTTTAATGTTTTCATAGCTGCCACGGACAAGCTTTGCCCGCCTGCGAAGGAAGATCTCCGCCAGCATGGTATCGTCCGTCACCGGGATCCGATAATCTCCGGAGCGAAACCGGCGATGTGCCTCCAGGATCACCGGATAAGAAAATCCCTGAGGGGTATGAATAGCCCATAGACTCTTCCGGTCTGGTGTATCCACGGCCAGCTCCTCCTCATCCGCAATCTTGATGGTATCCTTTACCGGCATTCCCGTGGTGCAGCTGTCGTACATCAGTGCACCATCCAGAACTCCCGCGATAATCTCCTGGGTCAGAAGCGGCCTGGCACCATCATGGATCAGCACGTAATCACAGGGGGCTGCCGCCAGAAGCCCCTCATAAACGGAATCGTAGCGCTCGGCGCCGCCGGGAATGATCTTCGCCACCTTGGAAAAGCCATACTTCTCCACCAGCTCCTTCTGGCAATGCTCGATCTCTCCCTCTCCGGTGACCAGGATCACCTCATCCACGGGACTTTCTTCAAAGGCTTTCAAAGAATAATATAAGACCTCATGCCCCTTCAGCAGACGATACTGCTTCGGAACACCTGCTCCCATCCGTTTTCCCTGGCCTGCTGCCAGAACGATCGCTGTCACCTTCATTACCGTTCTCCCAGCCGCAGATTTGGCACGGCATTAAGATCCCAGCCGCTCCTGCGTCCTTTTTTATACTCATAATACGCCGCCGCACCGATCATGGCCGCATTGTCGGTACAGAGGATCGGCGACGGATAGTAAAAGTTCAGATGTGCTTTTTCACAGGCTGCCTTCATCCGGGCACGCAGCTCCGAGTTGGACGCTACCCCGCCTGCAATGACCACATCCCTGATCCCATATTCTTTTGCGGCAAGCATAGTCCGGCTTACCAGTGCCTCCACCACTGCATTCTGGAAAGACGCTGCCAGATCGTTGGGATTTACCTCATGCCCCTGCATCTTCTCATGGTTCAGATAATTCAACACTGCTGATTTTAAGCCGCTGAAGCTGAAATCATAGGGAGATCCCGCAATCTTTGCCCGCGGAAATTCCATAGCATGGGGATTTCCCTCCTTTGCCGCCCTGTCGATCTTCGGGCCGCCCGGATAACCAAGGCCGATGGCCCGTGCCACCTTATCAAAGGCCTCTCCTGCCGCATCATCTCTGGTTCGTCCGATGATCTCAAACTCTCCGTAATCCTTCATGATGACCAGATGGGTATGCCCTCCCGACACGATCAGGCATAAAAAGGGCGGCTCCAGCTCTTTGTTCTCGATAAAGTTTGCACTGACATGCCCCTCGATATGATGAACACCGATCAGCGGCAGCTTCTTTGCATAGGCAATGGCCTTCGCTGCGGAAACGCCTACCAGAAGCGCTCCTACAAGACCCGGTCCATAGGTCACACCGACAGCCGTCATATCATCCAGTGTCATACCTGCATCCGAAAGTGCCTGCTCCACTACCTGATTGATTTTCTCGATATGCTTTCTGGACGCAATCTCCGGAACCACACCGCCGTACAGGGTATGAAGCGCGATCTGGGATGAAATCACATTGGATAAAACCTCTCTTCCGTTCTTGACCACGGCCGCTGCCGTCTCATCACAGGAGCTTTCAATCGCCAAAATATATACATCTTTTTCCTGTTCCATTTTCTCCGCCTCTATTCTTCATCCTCGAACTGGAGCGTCAGGGACTGACCGTCCTTTGCCGCCACCGCCCGCGGAAATATCTTTCTCACTTCATTCATGTAATCCTCCGGCCATGCCAGGGACGGGCTGTAATGGGTCAGCCACATTTCCTTTGTATCGGCATCTCTCGCCAGTCTGGCAGCCTCATGCATGGTCATGTGCTTATGCTCTTTCGCTTTTGCCAGCTTCTCCGGCTCCCCGTACATGCCCTCACAGATAAACAGATCCGCTGTTTCTGCTTCCCTTGCGATCACCGGAAGCGGTCTGGTATCGGTGCAGTATGTCACCTGGATTCCCTTTCTGGGTGCTCCCATGACCTGATCGGAGGTATATGTCACGCCGTCCAGCTCCACCGTTCCGCCATGCTGAAGAACGCCCCATGCCTGAACGGGAAGTCCCAGTGCCTTCGCCTTTTCCACCTGAAATTTCCCGGCACGGGGCAGAGAAACACTGTATCCATAACAGGTGATGTTATGATTCACCCGAAAAGCCTTAATCGTATAAGGTCCCGCCTGAAACTCCTGCTCCTTTTCCGTCAGCTCCAGAAATTCAATGGGAAAAGGAAGCTCCGGTGCAATGGTCCGAAGTGCCGTTACCACCCGCTCCAGGCCCTTGGGGCCGACCATCAGAAGCGGTTCCGTCCGCTCTGCATTTCCCATGGTCAGCAAAAGCCCCGGAAGACCGCTGATATGATCCGCATGATAATGGGTAAAGCAGATCACATCAATGGGCTTTGCGCTCCAGCCTTTCTTTTTCAGGGCGATCTGCGTTCCTTCTCCGCAGTCGATCAGCAGATGGCTTCCTTCACATCTGGTCATCAGGGAAGTCAGCCATCGGTAAGGGAGGGGCATCATGCCGCCCGTCCCAAGCAAACATACATCCAGCATATCGATTCCTTCCTAAATAGTCTCTGTTGTATCTGTGATCCTCACATTCTTCTTCCCACCCGAACCGTCACGCTTCTCTGATGTAACAGAACAGTCTGGCATCCTCGGTGGGATTATGATAATAAGCCCGTCTTTTTCCGGTTTCCCGAAAGCCGCAGGACTCGTAGAGGGCGATGGCCGCCTCATTTCCGGCACGAACCTCCAGAAACGCTGCCTTACACCCGGTTTCCTCCAGCCAGGAAATGAACCGCTCCATGAGCATTTTTCCGATTCCGCGCCTCCGGTACTCCGCTGCTACGGCAATCCGGTGCAGTTCCCCCTCACCGGCTACCGCCATGGAAAAGAAATAGCCTGCCAGTACGCCGTTTTCAAACCAGCCGAAGGCTCCGTAGGACAGCGCCGCCGTCTGTTCTTCTGCCTGACAGATGGATTCATTCACCATATTTTCCGTCCATGGTTCCCCGAAGCTCCGGCGTTCCAGAAGCGTCACTGCTTCCGTATCCTCCGGCCGCAGTCTCCGGATCATGGCTGCCCCTTTTCCATCCGGTTCCGTTCTGCCTGGGACAGACGCAGATACTCCGGCCCATGCTCTGCCGCTGTCTCCGTCTTTCCCTCCCGGTAATAGACCGCTCCAAGAGCCGCCACCGCACCGGCTCTCGCCCGCGCACCAAAGGAGGGTGCGATTACATAAGGCACCGGGCAGTCCCGTTCAATGGCTTCCCGGCTCACAGGAACACCGTCTCCCAGGAATACCACAGGACAGGAGATCTCTCCCAGCTTATCCAGCACCTCGCCGATGGCCAGCGGTGTCTGAGGCATCAGGATCTCAAACTCATCGTGAAACTGGTAGATCCCCGCATAAACCTGTCCCCTTCTGGCGTCCAGCATGGGACAGATCGCCCGGTCCGTTCCATAATGCTGATATGCCATGGCATCCAGCGTCGGCACATGGATCAGCGGTTTTTTCAGGGCAAGGCCCAGCCCCTTTGCCGTTGCCGATCCAATCCTCAGTCCCGTAAAGGAGCCCGGGCCGCCGGACACTGCGATGGCATCCACCGTTTCCAGATCTGTTTCCGTCATGGTCACAATCTCATCGATCATGGGCAGCAGCGTCTGGGAATGGGTCTTTTTATAATTGACTGTATACTCTGCTGTCAGAATATCGTCCTCCCAGATGGCAGCAGAGGCCGTCAGGGATGCACTTTCAATTCCCAATATTTTCATCGTTTCTCTCCAAACCGTTCTTCCACGGTAATCGTTCTGTAATCAAAGCCATGTTCCAGATCCTTTTTTATGGTGACCTGAATGGCTGTTTCCGGAATCAGCTCGCCGATCATGGACGCCCACTCGATCAGGCAGACTCCGTCTCCGTAAAAATAATCCTCATAGCCGATCTCATCCATTTCCTCCGGCTCTTCAATGCGGTAAACATCGAAATGGTACAGAGGAAGCCGTCCCTCCTCATAGATCTGAAGGATCGTAAAGGTCGGGCTGTTGACCGGCTCTTCAATTCCAAGTCCTGCTGCAAAGCCCTGGGTAAATACGGTTTTTCCCACGCCCAGCTCTCCATCCAGGCAGATCACGGTTCCGGCCTTTGCCTGTTTTCCCAGTTCTTTCCCGAACTCAAATGTTTCTTCCGGGCTGAATGTTTCCTTTACCACCGTTACTTCCTCCGTTTTTTCCGCTTATTGACAATCTTCATGCCGGACGCATCCGCAAGGATCGCTTCTGTCACTGCGTCCGCCTGTGCCTCCGGGAGCTGATCCAGCGGAAGCAGATGGGCACGGACCTTCCCCATATAAAAGATCACCAGGTTCTTTAAAATTACGATCTTTGTCACCTCTTTCCAGGCAATGCTTCCGCCGTTTTCCCCCTGGGTCAGGGAAATTCCCTCTTTGGTGATCTCCAGATCAATGGGATTTTTGAACAGCTCTGCCGCCTCCACCTGACGTTTTGACTTGAAATATAAGTTCACCGGATTGATGACCAGCGCCCAGAGGATCAGAAGCACACAAATCGCTTTTGTTCCCGTATTCATCGATGTAAAATTTCCGATGAGATCCGCCAGGGCCAGAATGGAAAGAAGCCCCAGCAGCAGTCCTGTCACACCAACATACGTGTGATACAGCTGGAAGCGGTACATATCCTTTGGCCCGATCTTGGTCGTTGCCTTCACGCCGCACTTCTGTCCGGAAGTACTGCTTTTCGCTGTCTCTTCCCCGGTTGCTGTTTCTGTGTCCGGCATTTCCGCCGCTCTTTTTTCTGTGTTCTCACTGCTTTCCATATCCATTTCTTCCTTTCTTTTCCGCCGGCCTCCCGCTGCGGCCTGCGTTCTGTCTTACCGCCTGATCTTCATGGTAAGCTGGATCCGTCTGCGATCCACATCCACCGTCATGACCTGTACCTCGACCACATCGCCTACACTGACTGCCTCCAGCGGATGTTTAATGTAGCGCTCCGTCATCTGGGAAACATGCACCAGTCCGTCCTGATGAACGCCGATGTCCACAAAGGCGCCAAAATCGATCACATTCCGGACGGTTCCCTTTAAGATCATGCCCGGCTTCAGATCCTTGATATCCATCACATCAGTCCGCAGGATCGGCTTTGGCATTTCATCACGCGGATCTCTTCCGGGCTTTTCTAACTCCGACAGGATATCCTTTAAGGTGATCTCACCGATCCCAAGCTTCTCCGCCATCTTCTCCGGCGCCGTCACCTTCTTTGTGATTCCCGGAAGTCCGCCGGAGCCGATCTCATTTTTCTCATATTGCAGGCTCTTTAACAGCTCATCCACGGCCTTATAGCTCTCCGGGTGGACTGCCGTTGCATCCAGCGGATTGTCACCGCCGCGGATCCGCAGGAAGCCGGCGCACTGCTCATAAGCCTTGGGGCCAAGCTTCGGTACCTTCAAAAGGGCCCGCCGGTCACGGAACCGGCCATTTTCCTCCCGGTAGGCAACAATATTTTTCGCTACTGCTTTGCTGATTCCGGAAATATAGGATAATAAGGACGCCGATGCCGTATTCAGATCCACGCCCACCTTATTCACACAGTCCTCCACCACACCGGTCAACGTCTCATCCAGCTTTTTCTGGTTCATATCATGCTGGTACTGGCCAACACCGATGGCTCTCGGTTCGATCTTCACCAGCTCTGCCAGCGGATCCTGAAGCCTTCTTGCAATGGAAACCGCGCTTCGCTGCGCCACATCAAAATCCGGGAATTCCTCTGTTGCCAGCTTGCTGGCAGAATATACCGAAGCCCCCGCCTCATTTGTGATGATATACTGAACCTTTTCAGGAATTTCCTTCAAAAGCGCTGCAATGATCTGCTCCGACTCTCTGGAGGCTGTTCCGTTACCCACGGAGATCAGCGTGATCCCATACTTTTTAATGAGCTTTTTCACCGTTTCCTTGGCAGCCTCCACCTTATTCTGAGGTGCGGTCGGATAGATCACCACCGTATCCAGTACCTTGCCCGTGGGATCCACCACTGCCAGCTTGCAGCCGGTACGGAAAGCCGGATCCCAGCCCAGCACCACCTGTCCCTCGATGGGCGGCTGCATGAGTAGCTGCTCCAGATTCTTTCCGAACACATGGATTGCTCCCGTCTCGGCGTTTTCGGTCAGCGTACTCCGCACTTCCCGCTCCACTGCCGGAGCGATCAGTCTCGTATAACTGTCCGCAATGACCTCCTTTAACACCGGAGTCGTGTTCGGGTTGTCCCGTACCAGGATCTTCTTCTCCAGATAACGGAGGATCTCTTCTTCCGGTGCTTCCACCTTGACTGTCAGGAATTTCTCCTTTTCGCCTCGGTTCAGCGCCAGGATCCGGTGTCCTGCTGCTTTCTTCACCAGCTCTTCATACTGGTAATACATTTCATAGACTGATGTTTCCTCCGGATCTCTTGCCTGGGAACGAAGCAGTCCCTTCTTCATGGTCAGCTCCCGGATATGGATCCGGTAATCGGCTTCATCGGAAATCCGCTCTGCCAGAATGTCTCCGGCTCCGGCCAGTGCCTCCTCGGCAGTCAAAACACCTTTTTCTTCAGAAACATACGCCCCCGCTGCTTCCAAGGCCGGCTCCTTCATCATCTGAAGCATCAGCGTATCTGCCAGCGGTTCCAGTCCCTTTTCTTTGGCAATAGTCGCTCTTGTCCGCCGCTTGGGACGGTAGGGGCGGTAAAGATCCTCTACCACCACCAGCGTCTGTGCGTCCTCAATCTGTTTTTTCAGCTCAGCGGTCAGAACGCCCTGCTCCTCAATGGAGGAAAGCACCTGTACCTTCCGCTCCTCCAGGTTTCTCAGGTATTTTAACCGCTCATCGAGTTTTCGCAGCACCTCGTCATTTAAAGAGCCCGTCATCTCCTTCCGGTAACGGGCGATAAAAGGGATCGTATTCCCCTCGTCGATCAGGTTAACGGCAGCCTCCGCCTGGTTCTGTCGGATTCCAAGCTCCTCTGCCAGTGTTCTGATGATATCCATAAACCAACTCCTCCGATTACAAGCTCGCCGCCGTCCACTTACCCGGATCTGCCCGGTGATCCGGACAGGTTTTGGGAAAGCATGCCGATAGCGATCAGTATTACTGCTATTTTAATATAAATACGCCGATAAGTCACCCCCTGTATTTTCCCATAAATGAAAATTTCCAGAGTGTGGCTGAACAGAAAGGCAGAAAAAAGACAGGGCGGCTACCACGAGGATAGCCGCCGGTCCCAGCCGATATAAAAGTCCGCTCGATATTTTTTATTCTTCGCCAAGGTCAAACTTGTCGTGAATTGCTCTCATGGCTCTTGTCACATCGTTCTCATCGATCAGAACCGTGATGCGGATCTCGGAGGTGGAGATCATCTGAATATTGATGCCTGCTCCGTAAAGTGCCTCAAACATCTTTGCCGCCACACCGGGATTGGAGGTCATGCCTGCGCCGATGATGGAAACCTTTGCCACATGCTCATCATACTTGAAGGAGTTTGCGGTGAATGCATCCTTATGCTCCTCGATAATGGCAATCGCTTCCTGAAGTTCGGTCTTCGGCACGGTAAATGCGATATCACGTCTGCCGTCTCTTGCTACGGACTGGAGAATGATATCAATGTTGATATTCTTTGCTGCCAGGTAATTGAAGAGCTTGAAGGCAATGCCGGGCTCATCCTTTACACCGATAACCGAAATTCTAGCTGTATTCAAATCAGAAGCGACACCGCTTACGACCATTTTTTCCATTTTTGTTTCCTCCTTCACAACAGTTCCTTCTGCATAGTTCAGACTGGAGCGTACCACAAGCTGCACGCCGTATTTCTTTGCCATTTCCACTGAGCGGTTATGGAGCACCTTTGCACCGAGAGACGCAAACTCCAGCATCTCATCATAGGTTACCTCGCTCATCTTTCTTGCATTGGGCACGATCCGGGGATCTGCCGTGTAAACACCCTCTACATCTGTGTAGATCTCGCAGGCATCTGCATGAAGCGCTGCGGCCAGTGCAACGGCCGTGGTATCAGAGCCGCCGCGTCCCAGCGTAGTGTAA
>CAKRJM010000063.1 GCA_934351765.1 uncultured Lachnospiraceae bacterium
AAGAAAAAGACATTACGCTCCGGTTCCGGGGAAGCCGGAACCAGAGGATACTGAAGCTGAAGGAACAGCAGGCGCCGGCAGGATCACGATAAAAAAGTACCAACACTTGAGAGTAACACTGACCATAGCTTGTCATAAAAGCGGTTTAATGGTATACTATGATAAGCTATGAGCAGTGCAAAACCCACGGGTATCTTCCGCAGGAACTTGTTCATGGCGGAAAGATACCCGTGGGTTTTATAGGGCGACAGCCCACAGCGAGAAAATCGAAGATTTTCGAGCGGGCACTGCGGGGGAACTGCCGAAAACGAGGAAAGCGAAGAGAAAATCGAAGATTTTCGAGCGGGCACTGCGAGGGGAGCTGCCGAAAGCGAGCCATGGCAGGTGAAAAATATAACTACAGCTTGAGGGGCTTGCTTTGTCCGGGGCCTGTGCCAAAGGAGAGTCTGATGAAAAATGATATAAAGCTGAAGGGCTGGCTTCAGGGATTTATGGGCTGGCCGTTTTATCTGGGAGCGATCGTGCTTCTTATGACGGGAGTGGCCTATAGCTTCAGTGTGCAGGCAGGGCTGATCTGCACCGGTTTAACAGCGGTCTATCTGATGATCGCCGGCTGGTTTTTTCTGATAAAGCGTCCGCTGATCATGCGGGAACTTCTGGTATTTGCCGTCAACCATGCGCAGATCCAGAAACAGCTTCTGTCGGATCTGGATGTGCCCTATGCGCTTCTGGACGAACAGGGACGGATCCTGTGGGTCAACCATGCGTTTTCCGGCGTGGTACGGAAGGATAAAAACTGGAAACGGAAGCTGAGTGATCTGTTCCCGGAGCTGCAGGATAAGGAGCTGTCCCCCTTTGAGGAGGAAAGGATTTACGATGTTTCTTATGAAAACCGCTACTATCGGCTTCATCTGAAAAATATCTATATGTCCGATGAATCGGAGTTTGAGGAGGAAGAGGGCTTCAGTGTCGGGCTGATCGCGGCATATCTGTTTGATGAGACGGAAAAGATCCGGTTCCAGCAGGAGATCGAAAATCAGAAGCTGGTGGCGGGGCTTATTTATCTGGATAATTACGAAGAAGCCCTTGAGAGTATCGAGGATGTGCGCCGTTCTCTGCTGATCGCACTGATCGACCGGAAGGTCAACAAGTATGTCAACAGCATGGGCGGTATCGTAAAGAAGATCGAGAAGGATAAATATTTCATTGTCATAAAGAATCAGTACATGGACAATTTAAAGGCGGCCAGATTTTCACTTCTGGAGGATGTAAAGACGGTCAATATCGGAAACGACATGGCGGTGACGCTGTCCATCGGTCTTGGCATGGGCGGAGGAAGCTATATCCAGAATTATGAATATGCCAGAACGGCTATCGATATGGCGCTTGGCCGCGGCGGTGATCAGGCAGTCCTCAAGGACGGCGAGACGATCACCTATTACGGCGGAAAATCCCAGTCCCAGGAGAAGAATACCCGCGTGAAGGCCCGTGTAAAGGCGCATGCGCTGCGGGAACTGATCGAGACCAGAGAGCAGGTATTCATCATGGGACACAAGATCGGCGATGTGGATTCTCTCGGCGCCGGGATCGGGATTTACCGGGCCTGCAGTGAGCTCAGCAAAAAGGCTCATATTGTGCTGGATGATGTGACTTCATCGGTGCGGCCCATTCAGGAGCGGTTCCTGAACAATCCGGATTATGCGGAGGATATGTTTATCCGCGGAGATAAAGCCATTGAGATGGCAGATGCCAATTCGCTGCTGGTGGTGGTGGATGTGAACCGCCCCAGCTTTACGGAGTGTTCCCGGCTGCTGGATATGATTCCGACGGTGGTCGTTCTGGATCATCACCGGCAGACAAGAGAATGTATCACCAATGCGGTGCTTTCCTATGTAGAGCCGTATGCTTCCTCTGCCTGCGAGATGGTTGCGGAGGTGCTTCAGTATATCGGTGACAATGTGAAGATCCGACAGGCTGAGGCCGATGCCATGTACGCCGGAATCGTGATCGATACCAACAACTTTATGAATAAAACCGGTGTCCGTACCTTTGAGGCGGCGGCATTTCTGCGGCGCAACGGCGCAGATGTTACCAGAGTCCGCAAGATGTTCCGCGACAGCATGCCGGATTATAAGGCGAAGGCGGAGACGATCCACCGGGCGGAGGTCTTTGAGGATGCCTTTGCCATTGCAGTCTGCCCGGGCGAGAACATCGAGAGCCCGACCATCATCGGCGCCCAGGCGGCGAATGAGCTTCTGGATATTGTGGGCATCAAGGCGTCCATCGTGCTGACAGAGTTTCAGGGCAAGATTTATATCAGTGCCCGTTCCATTGACGAGGTTAATGTGCAGCTGATCATGGAGAAGCTGGGCGGCGGCGGCCACATGAGTGTGGCAGGAGCTCAGCTCACAGACTGTACCATGGAAGAAGCGGTACAGAAGGTAAAAGAAACCATTAAGAAGATGTTAGATGAAGGAGAGTTATAACATGGAAATCGTATTATTGGAAGATGTAAAAGCCCTTGGAAAAAAAGGCCAGATCGTAAAGGTAAATGACGGGTATGCAAGAAACTTTATTCTGCCGAAGAAGCTGGGTGTTGAGGCCAATGCAAAGAACCTGAATGATTTAAAGCTTCAGCAGGCTCATGCTGATAAGGTAGCGGCGGAGCAGCTTGCGGCGGCAAAGGAGCTTGGAAAGAAGATCGAGGCCTCCAGGGTTGAGCTGGCGGTAAAATCCGGTGAGGGCGGAAAGGTATTCGGCTCTGTTTCCTCCAAGGAGATCGCGGCAGCGGTAAAAGAACAGCTTGGCCTGGAGCTTGACAAGAAGAAGCTTCAGATCCAGGAGCCCATTAAGAACCTGGGCGTTCATGAGGTCATGGTGAAGCTCCACAGAGAGGTGACTGCGAAGCTCCGGGTTCATGTGACAGAGCAGAAATAAGGAGGCTTCCATGGATGAAGCGATGATCAAACGGATCCAGCCCCACAGCATCGAGGCGGAGCAGTCTGTGATCGGCTCCATGCTGATGGATAAGGATGCGATTGTCACCGCCATGGAAACTGTCCATGGCGATGATTTTTATGACCGGCGCTACGGCGTTATGTTTGAGACCATGGTGGAGCTGTATTCCGAAGGAAAGCCGGTGGATCTGGTAACGCTCCAGGATCGCCTGCGGGAGAAAAATGTTCCGCCGGAGGTCTGCAGCGTGGAGTTTATCCGGGAGCTGATCACAGCTGTCCCGTATTCGTCCAATGTGCGCCAGTATGCCAGGATCGTTTATGAGAAAGCAGTGATGCGCCGTCTCATCCGGACAAATGAGGAGATCGCAGATACCTGCTATGGCGGTAATGAACCGCTGGAGGTGATCCTGGAGGACACCGAGAAACGGATTTTTGATCTTCTGAAGGACCGGAGCGGCGGAGATTTTACGCCGATCAGGGAAATTGCCCTGGCAACGCTGGAGAAGATCGAGCAGGCGTCCAGAAATAAAAGTGCCATCACGGGAATTCCAACCGGCTTCACCGACCTGGATTACAAGCTGTCCGGTCTTCAGCCCTCGGATCTTGTCCTTGTGGCGGCCCGTCCGTCCATGGGAAAAACAGCATTTGTGTTAAACATTGCCCAGTATGCGGCACTGCGGAAAAATTATACGGTGGCGATCTTCAGCCTGGAAATGTCCAAGGAGCAGCTGGTGAACCGTCTGTTTGCCATGGAATCAAGAGTGGATTCTCAGGCACTGCGGACCGGAAATCTGTCGGACACCGACTGGGACAAGCTGGTGGAGAGCGTCGGGATCATCGGAAGCTCCCGTCTGATCATCGATGATACGCCGGGAATTTCGGTTTCGGAGCTTCGTTCCAAGTGTCGGAAATTCAAGCTGGAGTATGGCCTGGATCTGATCATCATCGACTATTTACAGCTCATGTCCGGCGGAAAGCGTTCCTCTGAGAGCCGGCAGCAGGAGATCTCGGAGATTTCAAGATCCTTAAAGGCAATTGCCAGAGAGATCGGTGCGCCGGTGATCGCCCTGTCCCAGCTTTCCCGTGCAGTGGAAAGTCGAAACGACAAGCGGCCCATGCTGTCTGACCTTCGAGAGTCGGGCGCCATCGAGCAGGATGCCGATGTGGTCATGTTTATTTATCGTGATGATTATTATAATAAGGATACGGAAAATCCAAACATTGCGGAGATCATCATCGCAAAACAGAGAAACGGCCCTACCGGAACGGTCAACCTGGTATGGCTGCCGGATTATACGAAGTTTGTGAGCATGGAGAAATAACCGATGGCGAAAGAAATCTGGAAACCGGGAAATATGCTTTATCCTGTTCCGGCTGTTTTAGTGAGCTGCCAGAACCGGAAAGGAGAGAAAAATCTGTTTACGGCCGCATGGACGGGGACGATCTGTACCAATCCGCCCATGGCGTACGTTTCTGTCCGCCCGGAGCGGTATTCCTACGGTATGATCCGCGAGACCGGGGCATTTGTGATCAATCTGACCACAGAAGCCATGGCGCGGGCGGTGGATTACTGCGGCGTCAAAAGCGGCCGGGATGTGGATAAATGGAAGGAAACCGGCCTGACACCGGAGGCAGCCTCTGAGGTGGAAGCCCCCATGGTGGCGGAAAGCCCGGTGAGTATTGAATGTAAGGTGACTGAGGTGAAGGAGCTGGGCTCCCATCATATGTTCCTGGCGCTGGTAAAGGCGGTTCAGGTTGATCCTGCCTATCTGGATGAGTCGGGGAAATTCCGGCTGGAGAAGGCCGGGCCTCTGGCTTATTCCCACGGGACATATTTCGGACTTTCCGAGGCCCTCGGAACCTTTGGCTACAGCATTCGCAGGAAAACGACAAAACCGAAGAAAAATCAGAAAAGAATTTCGGGAAGACCGGGAAAACGCATTGAAAAGAAACCGCAAAATGGTATATAATGGCAGGGAAAGGCAGAAGATTCCCTGCCATTACCTGTATCAGAAAGGAGTTTCGAGGTTTGGCCCATTATTTGATCTCGGAGGCTTCCAGAAGACTTCATGTGGAGGCTCATGTGTTACGATATTGGGAGGAAGAGTTACAGCTTGAAATACCCAGGAACGAGTTGGGACATCGCTACTATACAGAAAAACAGCTCGCGCTGTTTCAGAGGATAAAAGAATTAAAGGAACTTGGATACCAGCTGAAGGCCATAAGAACCAGCCTGCACGAGGAAGAGGAGCAGGAGGCGGCAGAGAAGGCTGGCTTTTTCGTGGAAGACTCCGTGGAAGATCCCATGGAAGGCTCCGTGGAAGATTCCATAGAAGGCTCCGTGGAAGCTTCCGTGAAAGAGGAGCTTCCGTTCACGATCCTGCCCGGACAGAAAACCGGGGACAGGCAGCTTCCATTGGAAGCATCCGGCCCGGTACATACGGATGAAGCCTTCTCCCTGGCATCTTCGGAAAAGCTGGAGCAGTTCCAGAATATCATGACTGAGGTCATGGCGGAAGCGTTGCGCCGCAACCATGAGGAATTCAGCCGCCAGGTCGGCGGTGAGATCTCCGATAAAATTTCAGATAAAGTGGCGAAAGAGATGAACTGCATCATGCGTGACAGGGAAGAACGGGAGGAGGAACGCTACCGGAAGCTGGACGAAACGATCCGAGCCTGTCAGCGGGTACAGAAGCAGAAACGGGAGGCGGCTGCCACCAGAGTACCGGGGCGGAGACGGAAGAAGCTGTGGGGACACAAGAAGTGAACGCATAGATGATGAGATCAGGAAAGAGAGGAGAACAGAAGATGGAACAGGTATCATTTCGATATGCAAAGCGGGAGGACACGGGAACGATTTTAACGTTTATCCGGGAGCTGGCACAGTATGAAAAGCTGGAGCAGGAGGTTGTGGCAACAGAAGAGCTCCTGGAGGAATGGATTTTTGATAAGGAAAAGGCAGAGGTGATCTTTGCCATGGAGGGAGAAACGGAGGTCGGCTTCGCTCTGTTCTTCCATAACTTCTCCACCTTTCTCGGCCGGGCAGGAATCTATCTGGAGGATCTTTATGTAAAGCCGGAATACCGTGGAAAGGGTTACGGAAAGAAGCTGCTTCAGAAGCTTGCCTCCATCGCGGTCGAACGCGGCTGCGGCAGGCTGGAATGGTGGTGCCTGAACTGGAACGAGCCCAGCATTGAATTCTATTGCTCCCTGGGAGCCGAAGCCATGGATGAATGGACAACCTACCGGATCACCGGAGAAACCTTGAAGAAGCTGGCGCAGGAGTAAGCGTTCATGGAAACCTTCAGACCGGTGTAAGGAAACAACGATGCAGCTTTTAGAAGAACAGATTCCTTATAATACGGTAATCAATGCCATATCATAAGAAATCGTTCGAAGCGGTATATTTAAAAAACACAGAAACGGGCAGTGTCCCATTCCAGGCGACTGACTTCCGGGTGGAAGGAGTCGGGAATGGAACCTGCCCGTTTCGTCGGTATATTAAACCATCGGTATCTTAAATCATCGGTATCTTAAACCATATTTCCCTCAATCGGCGCACCGCTCATGAACGAAGCTGCGTTGGACAGGGTCGTATCGGCGATGGCATCCAGTGCCTCTTTGGTGAAGAAGCCCTGATGGGAGGTGATGATGACGTTGGGGAAGGAGAGCAGTCTTGCCGTGGTGGAATGCTCCAGGATCTCATCGGAACGATCCTCGAAAACGTTGGGGGTTTCTTCCTCGTAAACATCCAGGCCGACGCCGAAGAACTTGTGGGCGCGGATTCCGAGAACCAGGTCATCGGTACGGATCAGGCCGCCGCGGGAGGTGTTGATGAGGATCACGCCGTCTTTCATCTTTTCAATGGTATCTTTATTGATCAGATGATAGGTGCTGTCCATCAGCGGGCAGTGGAGGGAGATCAGGTCGCTGGAAGCGAGAAGCTCATCCAGGCTGACATAGGTGACAAAATCCAGGCCGGGATTCTGGTAAACATCATAGGCAATGACGTTCATGCCGAAGCCATGGCAGATCCGTGCCATGGCAGCGCCGATCTTTCCGGTACCGATGATGCCGGCGGTCTTTCCGTGGAAGTTGGAGCCCATAAGACCGTTTAAGCTGAAGTTGTTTTCACGGACCTTGATATAGGCCTTATGAAGATGACGGTTGACAGCCAGGGCCAGAGCCATGGCATGCTCCGCAACTGCTTCGGGGGAATAGCCGGGCACACGCATCACGATCATGTCGTGCTTTCTGGCAATGTCCAGATTTACATTATTGAAGCCGGCGCAGCGCAGCAGGATCAGCTTTACGCCGCATTCATGAAGCACATCCAGGGTCTCGGTGCCAAGATCGGAGCTTACAAAGGCGCAGATCGCTTCATATCCCTTGGCCAGGGAAGCCGTCTTGGGGGAGATATCTGTTTTCAGATAATCAATGGTGATATCGGAAAAATTGGGAAGGCACTGTTCAAAGCTGTCTTTGTCATAGGGCTTGGTGTCATAAAATAAGATCTTCATAAAATTCCTCCTTATATATATGAAAAGTATGGGTGAAATGGGACAGGATATTCCGATATACGGAAATTTGTCCCACAGAAAACGTTAAAATAATAACAATCCGTTTTGGAAAAAGAGGAGAGCCTTTTCAGCTCTCCTCGCGGATTTGCCGAAATTATTCAGCGGAGATAGCGTCCATAGGACATGCAGCTTCGCAGGCGCCGCAGTCTACGCACTCATCAGCGTTGATTTCGTACTTGCCATCACCTTCGGAGATAGCGGATACGGGACATTCATCAGCGCAGGTACCGCATGCTACACATTCATCAGAAATAACTCTTGCCATAATTGAAATCCTCCTTTTCTTATCAACAGATTGAATCTTATGCGCACAGAGCAAACGGGTCTGTGCCGCTAAGCGTATTGTAATACAGGTGTTCCATAATTTCAAGTGCAAAATCAAGTGCAATCTGTGGCTTAATGAGAATGAAATTCAGCTGTCTGTTAACGGGAAAGAAACGGCATTTCAGAAAGCAGTCCGGGCAGGCTCCGGACGCATCGTGCCTGCCGCGCAGGCTTTACATACACCGGAAAATAGGGTATAATACGAAAAGTAGTCCGCAAAAAAGCGGAAGTTTATAGACAGGAGGAATAATGTCATGGCTAAGGTGACTAAGGATACTTTAATTGGTGAGGCAATTCAGATCGATCAGGGGATCGTTCCCATTCTGATGGGTGCAGGTATGCACTGCATCGGCTGCCCTGCTTCTCAGGCAGAGTCTCTTGCAGAGGCTGCAATGGTTCACGGAATCGATGCAGACACTCTGGTGAACACCGTGAATGAATATCTGGCGACAAAGGAACAGTAATATGGACAAGCAGGTTATATTAACGGGAGACCGCCCGACGGGGCGGCTTCACGTCGGACATTATGTTGGCTCCTTAAAGGAGCGGGTACGGCTTCAGAACTCCGGGAAGTTCGATGAGATCTATATTATGATCGCCGATGCCCAGGCGCTGACCGACAATGCGGAGCATCCGGAAAAGGTGCGCCAGAATATCATGCAGGTAGCGCTGGATTATCTGGCCTGCGGCCTTGATCCGGAGAAATCCACACTGTTTATTCAGTCCATGGTTCCGGAGCTTACCGAGCTGACTTTCTACTATATGAATTTGGTAACGGTTTCCAGAGTTCAGAGAAATCCTACGGTAAAGGCTGAGATCCAGATGAGGAATTTTGAGGCCAGCATCCCGGTGGGCTTCTTCTGTTATCCCATCAGCCAGGCGGCTGACATTACGGCCTTCCGGGCAACGGCAGTTCCCGTCGGTGAGGATCAGCTTCCCATGCTGGAGCAGTGCAAGGAGATCGTTCATAAATTTAATTCTGTTTACGGGGAAACCCTGACAGAGCCGGAGATCATTCTGCCGAAGAATTCTTCCTGCCTGCGTCTTCCCGGCATCGACGGAAAGGCGAAGATGAGCAAGTCTCTCGGAAACTGTATCTATCTTTCCGAGGAACCGGACGAGATCCGGAAGAAGGTCATGTCCATGTTCACCGATCCCAATCATCTGCGCGTGGAGGATCCCGGTGAGGTGGAGGGAAATCCGGTATTCATTTATCTGGATGCATTCTGCAGACCGGAATATTTCGAAGAATTTTTACCGGAGTACAGCGGTCTGGACGAGCTGAAGGCTCATTATAAGCGCGGCGGACTCGGCGATGTGAAGGTGAAGAAGTTCTTAAACAAGGTGATCCAGGCAGAGCTGGCACCGATCCGTGAACGGAGAAAGCTCTGGGAGAGCCGTCTTCCCGAGGTTTATGAGATCCTTCGTGCCGGAAGCGCAAAAGCGCAGGAGACCGCGGCAAAGACCCTTGCCGATGTACGCCATTCCATGAAGATCGATTATTTTGAGAATGATAATCTGTTAAAGCAGTAAAGAAAACGTTTATACGGAGGGCTGACGAACTGAGTAATCAGTGCGTCAGTCCGTTTTTGTTCATAACTGAAAAAAAATTACATAATGCAGGCAAATTATGGAACCAAAAATCTTGAATACGAAAAATGAGAGTGCTATAATCCTAGGGTATATATGGAAAACAGAGAAAAAAATGGTGTGAAGCAGAAGCCGTGGGTTTGACGAATGGCGATACGGCCGCCGGGGAGGTGGGAGAAAAACCTGGGGAAACGGTGCGAACAGCACATAAGACAATGTAGTTACGTGGTTACAAGGCGGAATGCTCCCCGTCTAATCGGAGCAAATATTGGAAAAAGGGGAAAAACACATGAAGATTACAGGAAAACATCGGATACTCAGTATTGTGCTGTCGTTTCTGATGGTACTGTCAGTCGTTCCTGTCACGGCATTTGCCGCAGACGACTCCGACCCTCAGGGCGCAGTTGTTTCTGAGAGTGGAACAGACACAGCTGCTGACAGTCAAAAAGTTAAGGAAACTGAACCGCAGAGCGGAGCCAGTGAAGAAGTTAAGGAAACTGAACCGCAGAGCGGAGACAGTGGGAACAAAAACGAGAACGAAAACGCAGTCAACGACGCGGCGGCTGCCAGCGAAGACCCGGCTCAGGCGACTGTGGAGAGTTATATTGCATCTGTCGGTGACGTCAAGTACGGGACACTGCAGGCAGCGATTGATGCAGCTCAGAAAAATGGAACGGTAACGCTTCTGGAAGATACCAAAGAGAATGTTACCATAGATACATATGGACTGACGCTTGATCTGAACGGCCATACGCTGAACGGCGGTACGGAAAAGGGCAAGCCTGCACTGACCGTTACGAACAGAGTTACTGTTAAGGACAGCAGCGCGGCACAGACCGGTACGATCATGCGTGAAGATACAGCGGAGAATTCCGGTAAGACGTCTCATTATGTCATTGATGTTCAGGGCAAGAATGGATTCCTTCGTTTCGAAGGCGGAAATGTCAAGAACAACAGCGGTATTGTCGGTGTGAAAGGTGCGTCCCTGGTTCGTCTGGGTGATGACAGCGTTGCCGGCGCATATCCGACTCTGACTATTACAGGCGGTACTTTTACGCAGGATAACTTTATTGCCATTAAGGTTGACCGCGGTACCTTGCACCTGATGGGCGGTACAGTGAACTCCGCGAACAGTTACGCAGTGGAAAACTGGAATAACGCTTATATTAAAGAAAACGCGGTTGTAAACGGTACGGTATCTACC